>JAKFET010000284.1:0-7656 GCA_036675575.1 Acidimicrobiaceae bacterium | reverse complement strand
CTTCCCCATCGAGATGTTCACCGTGCTGTTCGCCATCCCCCGCACGTCGGGCTGGCTGGCGCACTGGCAGGAGCTCATCGAGCAGGACCAGCGCATCGCCCGCCCGCGCCAGCTCTACACGGGGGCCGGCGAGCGCCCCTACGTGCCGATCGACGAGCGCTGAGCGTGCGCGCGGTCACGATCCGCGACCAGGCGATCCACTGGGACGAGCACCCCGACCCGGTGCCCGGCACCGGCGAGGTGCTGGTCCGGGTGCGGGCCGCGGGCATCAACTCCGCCGATCGGCTGCAGGTCCTCGGCTTCTACCCGGCCCCGCCCGGCAGCCCGGCCGACATCCCGGGCCTGGAGCTCGCCGGTGAGGTCGTCGGCCTCGGCCCCGGGGCCACCGCGTTCGCCGAGGGCGACCGGGTGATGGCCGTCGTCGGCGGCGGGGGCATGGCCGAGCTGGCCGTGGTCCACGAGCGCCACCTGCTGCCGGTGCCGGACGCCCTGACGTGGGAGCAGGCCGGCGGCTTCGCCGAGACCTTCACCACCGCCCACGACGCCCTCTTCTCCCAGGTCGGCCTGGCCATGGGCGAGCGGGTGTGCATCCACGGCGCGGCTGGCGGCGTCGGCACCGCGGCCGTGCAGCTGGCTGCCGCCGCCGGCGCACAGGTCACCGCCACGGTCCGCAACCCGGACCACCACGAGGCCGTGGCCGGGCTCGGCGCCCACCGGGTCGTGCTGCCCGAGGACTTCGTCGACGCCGGTCCCTACGACGTCATCCTCGAGCTGGTCGGCGCCCCGAACTGGCCCGGCAACATCGCCGCCCTCGCCACGTGGGGGCGCATCATGGTCATCGGCGTCGGCGCCGGACCGAAGGTGGAGCTGTCGCTGGTCGACCTCATGCAGAAGCGGGGCACCATCCGCGCCTCGACCCTCCGGGCCCGCCCGCTCGAGGAGAAGGCCGACGCCGCCCAGGCCATGATCCGCCACGTCCTGCCCCTCGTCGACGCCGGGAGGCTCACCGTGCCCGTCGAGGCCACGTTCCCGATGGCCGAGGCCGACGCCGCCTTCGACCGGTTCTCCCAGGGCGCCAAGCTCGGCAAGCTCGTGCTGGTGGCCGGATGAGCACCACCGACGCCGACCTCGTCCGGGCCCGCAGGTGCTGGCGGACCCTCGAGCCGTACCACGGCTTCGTCTACTTCGCCCCCGAGGCCGCCGAGGAGTACGCCGCCCTCGGCGTGCAGGGCCGCACCGGCTACTTCCTGTCGCGCTCCGCCGCCATGGGTCGCGTGGCCGCCGCCACGGTGATCGCCACCTTCTACAACTTCCACCCTGGCCTGGTCGCCAAGGCCATGGACGGAGTCCCGGACGGCCTCGACGTCGCCGACGTCATCGCGGCGCGGTACCGGGCCGTCGACCGGGTCCTGCGCGACCGCCTCGGTGACGCCATCGGGTCCGCCGAGCTGGGCCGAGCCGCCGACCTCGCCGGCCAGGCCGCCGACGGGCTGCTCGACCGCTGCGTCGGGCGGCCGCTCGGCGCCGCGCACGCCGCGCTGCCGGTGCCGGACGAGGACCACCTCCGTCTCTGGTGGGCCATCACAGCGCTGCGCGAGCACCGGGGCGACGGCCACCTGGCCGCACTGGTCGACGCCGAGCTCTCGGGCCTCGAGGCGCTGATCGTGCACGCCGCCTCCGGCGACGTCCCCGCCGACGTGCTCAAGGCGACCCGGGCCTGGTCCGACGACGAGTGGGCCGCCGGGGTCGACGGGCTGGTCCAGCGGGGCCTGCTCGAGCCCGACGGCTCCTTCACGCCGGCCGGCACCGAGCTGCGCCGCAGCATCGAGGACCGCACCGACCGCCTGGCCGCGCCCCCGTGGGCCCAGCTCGACGACGACGAGGCCGCCGAGCTGCGCGACCTGGTCCGCCCGTGGTCCAAGGCGGTCTTCGCGGGCATGCGCCCCTGAGGACCTCCGGGCCCTGGCACCACGTCGTTGGGGCACCAGAGCCCGGGGAGATCGCTGGAGGTTCCGTAACCCGCGGAGACCCCCGTCACCCCTGGATGTTCCACGCATTCCGGACGGATCCTCCCGGAACTGGCAGCTCGTTGATCGCAGGGCCGTCGGCTGCGACGGACGAGCTGCCAGTTCCGGGACGGGGGTGACGTCGGCTGCGACGGACGAGCTGCCAGTTCCGGGGAGGGGGACGGGGGCTGGCGTCAGGATCGGAGGAAGCGCCGCCGCCCCCGCGACTCCGGCCGGGCGACCAGCTCGTCGAGGAGCGAGCGGTACCAGGCCGTCACGTCGTCGCAGTCGGCGACGAGCCGGGCAGCTGCGGAGCGGGCCGCCGCGTTGGCCCGGTCGAGGTCGGCGAGGACCGCATCGAGCGCCTGCTCGAACCCGGCGCGGGTGTCGGGCGTGAAGCAGCGGACCAGGCCGTAGTCGCGCTCCATCCGGCCGAGGTAGCCGCGCACCGGACCCACCCACGACGAGAGCCGCAGCGCCGGGGTGCCGAGCACGCCCGCCTCGGCGGCCATCGAGCCGGAGTCGCCGACGAAGAGGTCGGCGGCGGCCAGCACGTCGTGGATGCGCTCGGGGCCGAGGCGGAACCGCAGGGGCTCGAGGTCGGTGGGCAGCGGCTCCTCGCTCGAGATCACCACGTGGCCGACGGCCTGGAGCCGTCGTGCCAGGGCGGTGCGCTGGCCCGTGTCGAGGCCGACGGTGTGGGCGTCGTGCACGGCGTCGTTGGCGACGAAGCGGAGCACGAACAGCGGGCGACCGTCGGGCACGCCGAGCTCGCTGCGGACGGCGGGATCGGGGCGGAACCGGTCCGGGTGCAGGTAGGCCAGCTCCTTGGGGCCGCGGTAGCGGCGGTGGCGGGGCCCGTAGTCCTCGTCCAGCCACGTGGGCGAGGTGACCACGTGGGCCAGGGGCGCACCGAGCTGGAAGTGGACGCCGGCGGCGCGCCCGTCGACGCTGTCGTACACCGTCCAGGCCCCCATGATGCGCCCGGCGTGCACGCCGGCCGGGTTGCGCGTGAGCACGACGTCCGGCCGGAAGCGACGGGCTCGGCGGGCCAGCACCACGTCGCGGGTCACCAGCTCGGCCGCCCGGGCGAGGGTGGTCTTGGAGCCGGACCGGCCGGTCCACTCGTGGGGCATGCCGAACGCGTCGAGCAGCTGGAGGGTGACCTCCTTGTCCCTCGCCACCACCAGCACCTCGTGCCCCTCGCGGCGGAGCAGGTCGTGGAGGTGGCGGTAGAAGTGCACGTGGGCGGGGTGCACGATGTCGAACAGGACCCGCATCACGTCGTCCGGGTGTACCCGTAGCGGGCGCGCAGGGGCGCGGTGAGGGCCTGCACCGTCCGCTGGCCGGCGGACGGCTGGGCGGTGGCCCACTCCTCGTCGGCCCGGATCTCGATGTCGCCCCGGTCGAGCCGCCGCGGGTTGCCGCCGACGAGGTGCGCCTCGCCCAGGCGCACGGTGCGGTCGTCGACGAAGGCCCGGTCGGCGTCGGGCACGCCCAGCCACTCGCCGAGCGAGCGCAGCGTGCCGCGCGGGTCGGCGGCCAGGTCCTCGTAGCGGACCCGCCGGAACCGATCGGCGGGCACGGGCCGGCGGCCGAGCTCGGCGGTGGCGTTGCGGGCGCTCCAGGACAGCGCGGTGTGCACCGCGCCGAAGCGGGGCAGCTCGGGCTGGCCGACCCCGCCCTTGCGGCGCCGGTAGCTGTGGGCAACGGCGCGGGGGTCGCGCACGAGGTGCAGCACCCAGGCCTCGAAGCCGGGCACGACGTCGAACGCGCCCGGCGGCAGCGGCCACTTCGAGGAGTCGACGAGCACGGACGCGCCCAGCCGATCCGCGACCGAGGCGTAGAGCCGGCCCATGACCGCACCGAGCTCGCGGTCGTCGGGGGCGGGCCCCGTCGTGAGCAGCCGCGGGACGTGGGACCACGACTGCACGCGCCCCTGGAGGGCCTCGGTGGCCGCCAGCGCGCCGGGCGAGGTGGACCCGATGGCGTCGGCGACGGCGCCGGCCCAGACCGGGCACTCGGCGACCAGCTCGCCGCAGGCGCAGCGGTAGCCGTCGGTGAACCCGCGGGACCACAGCAGGCGCACCTCGCCGAGCGAGGCGACCCCCGGGACGGTGCCGATGAGGTCGTCGAGCAGCGTGGATCCGCTCCGGCCCTTGCCAACGACGTACACGATCCGGCGACACACGGTGGCGCAGAACCTACCTGTAGCGTCCCAGGCCATGGACTTCTCGTGGACGCCGGAGCTCCTCGCCCTCGCAGACGAGGCCCGTGAGGTCGGCCGCAAGGCCACCGAGGGCCGCTGGTTCATGGAGGACTCCTGGATCGCCCAGCCCGACGACGCCTTCGCGAAGGAGCTCGCCGCCCGCCGCTGGATCGGCATGACCTGGCCCACGGAGTTCGGCGGCGGCGGACGCTCGGCGCTCGAGCGGTTCGTGGTCTACGAGGCCCTCATCTCCGAGGGCGCCCCCATCGCCAGCTCGTGGTTCGCCGACCGCCAGATGGGGCCGACGCTGCTGCAGTTCGGCACCGCCGAGCAGCGGGAGCGGTGGCTCCCTGGCATCATCGCCGCCGAGTCCATGTGGTGCATCGGCATGTCGGAGCCCGACGCCGGCTCCGACGTGGCCTCGCTGCGCACCAACGCCGTGCGCGACGGCGACGAGTGGGTGGTCAACGGCCAGAAGATCTGGAACTCCGGCGGCGCCCAGGCCGACTGGTGCTACCTCATCGCCCGCACCGACCCCGAGGCCCCGAAGCACAAGGGCCTGTCGGAGTTCATCGTCGACATGTCCTCGCCCGGCATCACCGTGAAGCCGATCCGGGACATGACCGACGACGACCACTTCTGCGAGATCTACTTCGACGACGTGCGCGTGCCGGCGGCGAACATGGTCGGCGCCGAGGGCGGGTCCTTCAAGCAGGTCATGCGCCAGATGGAGCACGAGCGGGGCGGGATCGACCGGCTCGTGTCCAACAAGCGGCTGTACGAGGACTGCCTCGAGTTCCTACGTAACCACGGCGGCACCGCCGACCAGAACCTGCGGCAGGAGATCGCCGAGATCGAGACGATGTACCGCATCGGTCGGCTGCTCGTGCTGCGCGAGACCCTCCAGCAGGCGCCGCAGGGCTTCTCGGCCGCCACGAAGACCTTCGGCACCGAGTTCGAGGTGCGCGTCGCCGACTTCTGCGGCCGGGTGCTCGGCCCCCACGCCACGCTCGCCGACGAGGGCCTGCGGCGCCGGGTGGCCCGCAACATCTGCTACGCCCCGGGCTACGTGATCATGGGTGGCACGGTGGAGATCCTGCGCAACATCCTGGGCGAGCGGGTCCTCGGCCTCCCCCGCTGAGTCAGAGGCGGCGCACGAGGGGCACGTCGTCGACCTCGACCTCGGCGAGGGTCGCCCGCACCTCGATCACGTCGGCGCCGTCGGGGCGCACGATGATCGGATCGCACGCCAGCTCGGTGACCTCGGGGGCGGCGTCGACGATGGCGCACAGCCGGCGCACGAGGTCGACCACGTGGCGGCGGGACACCGCGTCGAGCACCTCGTCCAGTCCGGATTCGGTGACCACGTCCTCGGCCCCCTGGTCGGTGAGCGGCAGCACCCGACGGGGTGACGGGGCGAACCGCCCGGCCCCACCGCCGGGACCCACCCGGACGACGGGCCCCACCACGGGGTGGGTGGACACGCTGATGCGCACGTCGGTGCCGGGCTCGACCATCGGCTGCACGATCATCGGCCAGGCGCTCTCGCCCATCCCCTCCACGATGGAGGCGGCGGCCGCGAGGACGTCGTCGTGGTCGTGGAGGTCGAGGGCCACCCCGCGCCGCTGGGTCGTGGCACCGACGTGGTGGGCGTCGGCCTTGAGGGCCACCGGGCCGTCGAGCGCCAGCTCGGCCAGCTCGTCGGGGCTGCGGATCACGACGACGGGGACGACGTCGATGCCGCCCGCCTGGAGCAGGCCGCGCGCCGCATCGGGCTCCAGCTCGACCCGGTCGTCTCCGCCGAGGAGGCGGTGCACGAGCGCCTCGACCTCGTTCGCGTCGGGGCAGGCGAGGACCTCGCCCGACAGCTCGGCGGCGCGCCACACGCCGTAGCGCGCCATCCAGCCGAGGGCGTAGGCGGCGTCGTCGGGGAAGGCGAACATCGGGACCCCGCCGTCGGTGACCGTGGTGCGGCCCCCGTAGATGCACGAGACGATGGTGGTGGCGGGGTGCTGGGCGGCGACCTGGTCGAGGGCGGCGGCGACGCGGTCGGGCTCGTCGGGGTCGTAGGGCGCGTGGACGACGAGTGCCACGTCGACCCCAGGGTCGACGAGGACGGCGTCGAGGACGGCCTGGTAGTCCTCGGGCGAGGCGTCGAAGGCGAGGTCCACCGGGTTGGTCGTGCGCCGACCGTGGAGGCGGAGCTCGTCGACGGCGGCGAGGGTCTGCTCGGAGAGCGCGACCATCCGCAGGCCGGCGTTGACGCAGGCGTCGGCAGCCATGGAGGCGCTGCCGCCGCTGTTGCCGACCACGACGACGCCGTTGCCGGCGGGCACCGGCTGGTTCTCGGCCACGATGGCGGCGTTCAGGAGCGAGGTCACCGTCGGCACGCGCACCACGCCGGTCTGGCGGAGCAGGGCGTCGATGGTGGCGTCGTCGAGCCAGCCGTCCTCGGCATCGCCCGGGGCCAGCGCGTCGAGGACCGCGCCGGTGCGCACGGCGAAGACCGGCTTGCGGGCGGCCACCTGGCGGACGTTGCGCCCGAAGCGCCGGGGGTTGCCGAAGGACTCCAGGTAGAGCAGCACCACGTCGGTGCGGTCGTCGTCGAGCCAGTAGAGCAGCAGGTCGTTGCCCGACAGGTCGGCCTTGTTCCCCACGGCGACGAAGCTGGAGATGCCGAGGCCGGCCTCGCGGGCGTGGCCGAGGATGACGGCGCCGAGCGTGCCCGACTGGCTGAGGAGCCCGACCCGCCCGGGGATCGGCCGGGTCCCGGCGAAGGTCGCCTGCAGCCGGATGTCGGGGTCGGTGTTGATGACGCCCAGGCAGTTGGGGCCGAGGATGCGCACGCCGAAGCGGCGGGCCACCGCCAGGAGCTCCTCCTGGAGGATCCGGCCCGCCAGCCCGGTCTCGGCGAAGCCGGCGGAGATCACGATGGCGGCCGCCACCCGGGCCCGGCCGCAGTCCTCGATCACGGCCACCGCCTCCGACGCCGGGACGCAGACGACGGCCACGTCGATCTCGTCGGGCAGCTCGGCCACGGTGCGGAACGCCTTGACCCCGGCGATGGCGACGGCCTCGGGGTGCACCGGGTGCACGGGCCCGTGGAAGGGTGCGGCGAGCAGGTTCCGCAGGACCCGGTGCCCGATGCTGCGCGGGTTGCGCCCGGCGCCGATGACGGCGACGGCCCGGGGCTCGAGCAGGCGCACCACCGACTGGCGCTCGGCCCGGCGGGCCCGATCGGCCATCGCCTGGGCCGCCTCCTCGCTCGGCTCGATGTCGAAGGTCACCTCGATGACCCCGTCGGCGTAGGCGCTCGACGCCCCGTAGCCGGCCGCCTGGAACACACGGACCATGCGCCGGTTGGACGGCAGCACCGTGGCCTCGAAGCGGCGGATGCCGATCTCGCGCCCGTAGGCCGCCAGGTACTCGAGCAGCAGGGTG
>JAKFET010000153.1:0-7697 GCA_036675575.1 Acidimicrobiaceae bacterium | reverse complement strand
GCCCAGGCCTGCGACCTGTGCGAGGTGCACACCGGCGACGCCGACGGGCTCACGTGGGCCGAGTACGGCACGCAGTTCGGCTCCTTCGACATGACCGCCGAACCGGATCGCGTCTTCGCCCCCGGGGGCGACAGCTGGAACAGCTTCCACGAGCGGGTGCGCCTCACCATGGACCGCCTGCGCCGCGAGCACGCCGGCGAGACGGTCGTCGTCGTGTGCCACGCCGGGGTGATCATGGCGTCGCTGCGCGAGCTGCTCGGGATCCCCCACCCCGGCGTCGCCGACCTCCGCCCCACGAACACCGGCCTCACCGAGTGGGAGCACGACGACGTGCTCGAGCGGTGGACGCTGCACTCGTTCAACGAGACGGCGCACCTGGTCGACCTCGCCACCCGACCCGCCCTCTGACCGCCGGGCTCAGATCCGCCCCGGCGGGAGAGAGACGTCCGATGACCGACGAGCAGGACTTCACCGTGGCCACCGCCCGCCAGGCCGCCGAGCGCGACGAGCTCGCCGAGTGGGTGCGGCGGTTCCTGGCCAGTCCGGGCAGCGACAACGCCCCGCTCGGCGAGAAGCTCGCCACGCAGCCCCTGTGGTGGGCCGGCCCGCTGGAGCTGCCCATCGACCAGCTCAACCGCCTCGCCGGTCCGCCCGGCGAGCCCGTCATCGTCGAGGTCGACGAGGAGGAGTGGCGAGACGACGTGGACGAGCTGGCCGACCGGGTGGCCGACGGCCTCGAGCCGCCGCCGGTCGTCGCCACGATGAAGGACGGCCAGCTCGTGCTGGAGGACGGGAACCACCGCGTGGAGGCGCTGCGGCGGGCCGGGCGCACGAGCGCCTGGGGCGTGGTCGGCTTCCCCGACCGGTCGGGCCGGGACGCCTTCGTCCCGCCCGGCACCTGACCAGCGGCCGCCCCGGGTCAGCCCATCGTGTTCGACTTCTCCAGCCGGATGCGCACGATCACGCGGTCGGAGTTGTCGTCCTCCCACGGGTAGCGGTCCTGGTCCAGGTACTTCTTGGCCAGCTGGTGGATCAGCGTGCCGGTGGGGTCGGGGTCGACCGCCTCCACCGTCCCGCGGACCTCGACGTAGCGGTACGGGTTCTCCGGATCGAGGATCGTGCCGGCGACCCGGCCGTCGCGCTCGACGTTCTTGGTCTTCTGCCGCGAGCCGGTGCTGCTGACCAGCAGGTGGGTGCCGTCCCAGTCGTACCAGACCGGATGGACCTGGGGTTCGCCGTCCGGGCCGAGGGAGGCGAGGTGGAGGAACCCGTTCGCCTGGAGCAGGTCCTGGTGGGATTCGGGGATCACGTCTGTCATGGGTCGAGTGTGCCCGGAGGACCGGCGGGTGGCTCCCCCTGCGCGGATCCGGCCACGCACTGTGACATCGGTCGAACCGGACGAATCGGTGCTCCCCGCCCTCGGTGCGGGGTATCGACGGCGGCGAAGAACCTGGGCCCGGACACCTGCCCACTCGCCGCCACCGAACGGGAGGTCCCCATGGACACCGGGCACACCGCCGCCAGCCCCGCATCCACGCTCGTGCAGGTCCGCACCGACGACGTCGTCGTCCTGCGACCGATCGGTGCGCTCGACGACGCGCTGGCCGACGACATCCGCGAGCGGGCGCTCGAGGCGCACGCACCCGTCGTCATCGACCTCGATGCCTGCCTGCAGCTCGACGCCTCGGCCATCGACCGGATCACCTCGTCATGGACCCTGTTCCGCCCCGAGATGTGCTTCGCCTGCGGCTCCGTGGGTGACCGGCGCATGCTCGAGAGCCGCCCCGCCGAGTCCGCGCTGGCCGTCTTCGCGTCGGTCGAGGACGCCGTGGGTGCCCGGGGCGGCGCCCCGGGCGGGTGGGACGTGCCGGACCTCCCGCTGTCGGTGTCCGCCTGACACCCGGCCGGGGCACCGGTCGCGCCGGTCCCCGGCCGCCAAGATGTGCGCCGTGCCCGCCGATGCCCCGTCCAGCGACGAGCCGGCGGGCCGACGTCGGTGGCCGCTGACCGCGTGGTTCGTGGTGCTGGCGCTGCTGCCGCTGCTCGCGTCCGCGCTCCTCGTGGCGCCCGGGTGGCTGCCCGTCGGGGACGACGCCACCATCGAGATGCGGGGCCGGGACCTGTTCACGGCGGACATGCCCCTGCTCGGCATGCCGAGCGCCGTCGGCGAGCAGACCGGCCGCCCGGTCCACCACCCCGGCCCGCTCGAGCTGTGGTGGGTCGGTGCCTGGGTGCGCGGCCTCGGGCTTGCCCAGGCCTCGCTGCTCGCCGCAGCTGCGGCCTGGGCGGCAGCGACGGCGGCCGCCCTCGTGCTCGCCCGGCGGGTCGGCGGGACGGCGCTGCTCGGCCTCTCGGCGGTGCTGGTGTCGCTGCTCACGTGGTCGCTGCGCGGGGAGGTGCCGGTGACGCCCTTCAACGCCCACGCCATCGTCGTGCCCCTGGCTGCGTACCTCCTCGCCCTCGTCGCCTGGCACCAGCGCGTCGCCTGGGCGGGCGTCGCCGCCGTCGTGCTCGGGAGCTGGGCGGCACAGGCGCACCTGACCGCCGTCGGACCCGTCGTCGCCGCGGGCGCCGTGGTGGCCGGGACCGTCCTCGTCCGCCACCGCCGGTCCCCCGTCGGCAGCGGCGTCCCGGCGACGCGCACCGCCATCGCCGCTGCGGTCCTGGCGCTGTGCTGGATCGGGCCGATCGTCGACGTCGTCACGAACGGCGGCGGCAACGTGCGCGCCGTCCTCGGGGCGCGCGCCGACCTGGCCAGCGAGGCGATCGGGCTCGGCACCGCCACCGACATCGTGGTGCGGGCCCTCGCCTGGCGACCCGTGTGGGCGCAGGCGGGAGCCCACCCGTCAGCGCTGGTGCTGGCCGCCGAGCCCTGGCACTGGGCGAGTGCCGCCGCCGTCGTCCTCGTGGCCGTGGCCGGTTCGGTGCGCCACCGACGCACCCATCCCGCGCTCGGCGTCGCCCTGGCGTCGACGTGCAGCGCCATCGTCGTCGGCGCCGTCCTCGGCGCCCGCTTCCCCGGCGAGTACCTGAGCCTCCTGGCGCTCCACAACCACTTGTGGATCTGGCCGCTCGCCGCCGTCCTCTGGGGCACCGCGCTCGTCGCGCTCGGCCTCGAGATCCGCGACATCGCCTCCGGCCGTCTGGAAGACGGGGGCCGGGCGGTCGTCGTCGTCGTCGCGTCCGCCGCGCTCCTGGCCGTCGGCGTCGCCTCCGCACGCGAACCGCATCGGGACCTGACGCTCGCGGCCCCGACCTACGTGCGGGCGCTGGGCGACGGCGTGCTGGCCGACCTCGACCCCGACGGGACCTACCGGGTCACGATCTCCGGCGACTTCGACGCCTTCTTCCTCGAGGTCGGCCTGCTCGCCCACCTCGAGGACGCCGGCCTCGACGTCGTGGGCCCGACGTCCTACCGACGCGCGTTCGGCGACCGGCGCACCACGCCCGACGGACCGCTCGCCGGCGACCTGGTGGTCGACGTCGGCTGGGATGCGGAGGTGACCACCGGCCCCGGCCGTCTGGTCGGCGAGCACCGACCGACCCCGGGCCGCCTGGCCGAGCGGGCGGCGGTCGAGGACCGCCTCGTCGCCCTGATCCGCAGCCACCCCGAGGAGCTGCCGCTCTTCGGGATGGCCGGCGACGACGACGCCGAGCTCCGCCGCTACCTGCGCGAGGACCTCGACGGCTTCCTGCTGGCGCGCCTGGTGCCCGACTGGCTGCCGGGTGCGCCGGAGACGGATGCGTACCTGGACCTCTGGCGCGAGCCGGTCCTCCATGCCGCCGTGCACCTGGTACCGGCGGGCGACTGAGGCGCTCGGCGGCTACGCGCGGTCGGTCGGATAGCCGGCGTAGGACTCCTTGAACACGCCGGAGTGGAGCAGCACCTGCGCCACGAGGTCGCCGCTGCCGGCATCGGTGACGTCGGTGCGGACCCAGTGCGACTCGGTGCGGCGGCTCTGGCCCAGGCCCACGACCTCACGCTCCAGCACGTAGTCCTGGCCCACGAACACCGGGCCGGCCAGGAGCTTGATCTCGAGGTCGAGGAAGAGGCCCACCGACGGCCCGCGCACGGGGAAGTCGGTGCCGGGCTTCTGGGCCAGCACGCTGATCATCTCCATGGGCAGGACCGGCCTCCCCCACGGGTTCTGGTCAGAGCGGTACCAGCCGCTCGGCTCGGTGATGGCGTCGAGCTTCTGCTCGAGCGAGAAGGGGTACAGGTCGCCGCTCGGCGTGGTCAGGTCGACCGATGCGGTCACCGGCGCCTTCGAGCGGTCGCCCACGCGGATCTGGTCGACGATGAACAGCTCGCCCGGGTCGCCGAGACGGGCGCGGCGCTCGTCGAGGGCGGTCGGCTCGTCGCCGAGGGTCAGCGACCCGGACAGGACGGGGCTGCCGTCGCCCTTCGTCGCGCTGATGTCTGCGGCGGAGCCGCTGCGTCGCACCGCCCGCGCCGTGACGCCCTCGCCCTCCACCACCATGGTCTGGAAGTGGGCGCTGATGCAGCCGCGCTCGAACCAGGCCCGGCCCCAGAGCAGGTGGGCCAGCGGATCGAACTGGGAGAAGTGGGTCGGCCCCTCGATCGGCGCGCCGGTCAGGCCGAGCGAGTCGGCGGTGGCGTCGTCGTGGAGGCTGGCGTGGCCGCCGTAGGTCTGCTCGGCGAGCATCTGGCGCGGGAACCGCTCCGGGCCCTCGAGCGTGATCGGTGCGTCGAACGCGTGGTCCATCTCCGGCCTCCGGTCCGTCGGCGCCGTGCCGACTCGGTGCCCGGTCTAGACGAACCGTCAGTGCAGCACCGGCTCCCGTGGCGTCGTGGGGTCGCGCAGGTCGAGCGCGGTCGCCTCGGGACCGGCCGGGCCGGTGCCCGGGGCGGGCGGCTCCGGTTCGCTGCCGCCTTGGTCGAGCCGGAAGGGCGGGTACTCGTCGGTCAGCAGCGCCACGTAGGCCACGACCCGGAAGATCCACCGGTTGAGGCCGACGATGAGGTCGAACAGCGGCCTCGGGTAGCGCGCCCGGACGAGGAGCACGACGGCGGCGACGGCCACCAGGATCGTCAGCAGGCCCGCACCCGTGGCCCCGTCGTCCCACGGACCGGCCCACGCACCGCCGAGCAGGACGGCGACGACGAGGTGGTGCGGGAAGGCGAGGAGCCACTTCACGAGGACGAGGCCGCGGGAGAGCTGCTCGGGGTACTCGATCGAGAGGGTGGCCGGGTACCCGGGCTCCTCCTCGAGGCTGAAGGGCGGGTACACGTCCGTGCCGAGCCCCCCGGTGGTGGCGTAGTACGTCACCCGCCAGGTCCAGCGCAGGACGCCGACGTCGAAGTCGAACAGGCGGCGCGGGTAGCGGCCCGTGAACAGGATCGACACGCCGGCCACGAACGTGGCCACGACGAACGCGATCCAGAGGAACACCAGGATCACGGCGTGGGGGACGACCAGGATCCACTTCACCAGCCACTGCCACCGGGAGAGCCCCGGGTCCAGCTGCGCCTCCAGCGACACGGGGTGCGCCCGCTCGAGGGTCCGGACGAACGTGGCCGGCGGCGGCGGGAAGGCGGGGACAGCCGCCGATCCGGCGTCGTGGCGGCGTCCCGAAGCGCCGAACACGATCAGCCCGACGGCGAGCGCGGTGAGCACGAGGCCGACGGCGGCGAGGACGACGGCGAGCGGCACGGCGCCGTCGACCCGGAGGCCGACGTCCACGTCCGCGCGGACGCCGGGGGAGCCGTCTGCGTTCATCAGGAGCACCGCCCAGCGCCCGTCCGCAGCCTCCCAGTCCAGCTGCTGCGTCCCCGGACCCGTGGCGGAGGCGACCCAGAAGTCCTGTTCGCCCGGCCTCCCGGGCGCAGCGGCCCCGTCCCGGCGGGACAGCACCGCGTCGTTCCCGTCCAGGTCGGTGACCTCGTCGTGGGCCACCCCGGCGAGGTAGGCGTCGACGTCCACCTCGGGGCCGACGCCGACGAACGCCGGCGCCTCGGCGCCGCTGGTCACGCGCAGGCGGACGTCGGTCTCGAACGCGTCGAGCAACCAGTCCGGCGAACCCGGCTCGGCCGAGAGCGCGAGGTCCTCGGCCGTGATCGCTGCGGTGAGTGACGCCATCCCGTCGACGGAGGTGTCGAAGAACCCGGCGTCGTCCCGTGCGAAGGCGCAGGCCGCGGCCAGTGCCGCCCCGCCGAGCAGCATCGCCAGGCCCGGGAGCAGCAGCAGGCTCCCGACGACGATCGCCGCCATCCGGTTCGCCCTCATCGCGGCGCCGCCCCGACCAGGATCGAGCCGTTGGCCCGTCGTGCGCTCCGGTGGATCCGGTGGAACCAGCCGACCGGTTCGAGGAACATCAGGGGGCAGGCGCCGGCGACGACCTCGAGCCCGAGCTCCTCGGCGACCCGGACGGCCTCGTCGCTGGCCGCTCCCTCACCGCCACCCAAGCCCCGGAAGAGCCACACCTTCCGGATGCCCGCTGCCGCGCACTCGCGCACGATCTCGACCGATGCGGGGGCACCGACCACGACGATCGCCGCGTCGACCGGTCCGGGCACGTCGGCCACCGTCCGGCGGCAGGGCTCGCCGTCGACCGCTGCGCCGCTCGGGTGCACGGCCACGGCGTCGATCCCCTGCTCGCGCAGCGCCTGCCAGATCGTCCGTCCGAAGTTGCCGGACCCGTTCGAGACCCCCACGACGGCGATGCGGGGGCCGAGCAGCATCGAGGCGGCCGAGACCGGGTCGATGCGGTGGGCGGTTCGCTGGCGGGACATCTGACGTCCTCCTCTGCAAGGAACACCTTCGCCAGCGACCGTACGGACCCCCGCGCGGCTGCGACAGAGGCGAACGTCATCGGCGCCGGCGAGCCGGTCACGCCGTCGTCACGGCCCCGGCGGGTCCTCGAAGGCAGCGAGCACGGCCTCTGCGGCCTCCGCGATCACGTCCAGCTGCGCGGCGCTGAGCCGGTCGACGAAGAGGCGGCGCACCGCCGCGACGTGACCGGGGGCGGCGGCGGCGATCTCCCTGCGCCCCGCGGCGGTCACGGCGACGAACGCGCCGCGCCGGTCGGTCTCGCAGCGCTCCTTGCGCACGAGGTCGCGGCTGGCCATGCGGGCGATGTGGTGGGACAGGCGGCTCTTCTCCCAGCCGAGCACCTCGGCCAGCTCGAACAGGCGGAGGCGGCCGTCGGCGCTGTCGGTGAGGGCGATCAGGACGAGGTAGTCCGGGTACGACAGACCGGAGTCGGCCGCCAGCTGCCGGGCGAGCGCACCCTCGAGGCGCATCTGCATGAACTGCAGCGCCCGCCACGCCCGCTCCTCGCGCTCGTCCAGCCAGGGATGCTCTGCCATCCACCGAACCTACCGGGAATGGTTGACAGATCTCCTTGGTTGTATGATGTGTCAACCACGATCGGAGCGACCACGCACCGCTCCAAGGAGCACCCATGAGCACCATCTCGCCCGTCCGCCTCAACCACGCGGTCCTCTTCGTCGCCGACCTCGACCGGTCGCTGCGCTTCTACACCGACGTCTTCGGGATGGGCGTCGTCGCCCGCGAACCCCGGGCCAACGCCGCCTTCCTGCGCCTGCCCCGCTCCGGGAACCACCACGACCTCGGGCTCTTCGGCGTCGGCACCGCCGGCGGCCCCAAGCGCCGCGGCGCCATCGGGCTCTACCACCTGGCCTGGCAGCTCGACACCATCGACGAGCTCGCCGC
>JAKFET010000216.1:0-7804 GCA_036675575.1 Acidimicrobiaceae bacterium | reverse complement strand
CGGCGAACCACTCCGGGTCGGTGGGCGCGTTGTCCCGCACGTCGACCGAGGACGGCGTGCGCTGGAACACGTACAGCTCGGCGGCGTCGCGGGCCAGCTGCGGCACGCACTGCACCGCGGTGGCGCCGGTGCCGATGATGGCGACGCGCTTGTCGGCCAGGCCCGTCATGGTGGAACCGTCTGGCGCGCCGCCGGTGTAGGCGTAGTCCCAGCGGCTGGTGTGGAAGGAGTGCCCGCGGTAGGTCTCGATGCCGGGCAGGTCAGGCAGCTTGGCCACGTGCAGCGGCCCGGTGCCCACGCCCAGGAACTGGGTGGTGAACCGGTCGCCCCGGTCGGTGGACACCACCCACACCTGCGCTTCGTCGTCCCAGGCCAGCTCGGTGACCTCGGTGTGGAACAGGGCATTGTCGTAGAGCCCGTACTGGCGCCCGATCCGGCGGCCGTGCTCGAGGATCTCGGGAGCGTGGGCGTACTTCTCGGTGGGCATGTGCCCGGTCTCCTCCAGCAGCGGGAGGTAGACGAAGGACGCGGTGTCGCACTGGGCGCCGGGGTACCGGTTCCAGTACCACGTGCCGCCGAAGTCGCCCGCCTTGTCGAGGATGCGCACATCGGTGACGCCGGCCTCGACCAGGCGGGCGCCGGTGACCAGACCGGCGAACCCGCCACCCACGAATGTGAAGGTGACGTGGTCTGTGACCGGCTGGCGGGGCTGGACGCTCAGGTACGGGTCGCGGGCCAGCTCGCCGGCCAGTCGCCGGTACTGCGCGCTGCCCTCCCGGCGGAGGCGCTTGTCGCGCTCGGTCCGGTAGCGGCGCCGCAGCGCGTCCTTGTCGATGGCGGGTGGCGTGAGCGTCACGCACCCGCTCCGCTGGTCTCCAGAGTGTGGAACTCCGCCAGCAGGTCGGCCCCGTTCGGGCGGGACGACAGGGCGAGCTCGAGCTCGGCCACGGTGGCCGCCCGGTTCTGGTCCTCGAGCAGGCCGAGCGACTCGGCCAGCGACGCGTCCCACATCGGCCCGATGATGTCGCTGCCCGGGTACTTGCGACCGGACTCGCCGATGAGCGTGCGGTCGCGCATCTCGGTGAGCGCGGTGCGCAGGTACTCGACGTGGGGCGTCTCGTCGGCCCGGATGTAGGAGACGATCCGGGCGGCCTCGCCCTCGCCGGCCACGAGCTCGGTGTCGGAGAGCAGCTCCTCGGCCCAGGCGAAGGTGTGGAACGCCTTGATCTCCACGAACAGGACTCGCAGCATCGTGGAGATGAGCAGCTCGAGGCCCACGTCGAGGTCCTCGAAGGCGCGCTTGCCCAGGAACCGCTGGCGGGCGCCGTCGGGGTCGGGCGCGGCGCCGAAGGCGATGCCCATCCGCTCCATCATCAGCGCGGTCTCGTCCTGGGTGACCGGGTTCTCGAAGGCGATGTCGCGGGTGGCGTACCACATGCCGTCGTGGCCGGCTTCGTCACCGAAGCCAGCCTCGTCGCGGGCGTGGGCCTCGACCAGCCCCTTCGCCAGGTGGTCGAGGGCCGTGCCCCGGATGTCGTCGTCGAAGAACTTCTGCATGTCGGGCGGGGCCAGGAAGCGGATCATGGCGCCGAAGCCCTCGACCGTGCCGATGCGCGTGAGCGTGGCGATGATCGGCTCGCGCACGCCGTTGCGGAGCAGGAACCGCGCCTGTTCGACGCTCGGGTAGCCAGCCGGCCAGGTCTCGACCGGCGCGTGGAGGATCTCCGCGCCGAACGTCTTGCGGTGCTCGTCCTGCCACGCGGCGATGGCCGGGCCCCGCAACGCGGTCCGCGGCGACACGTACGTGCCGTCGGCGAGGAACCCGCCGTGGCACCGGACCCCGCCAGCGAGCAGCGGCTCCTCGACGGGATGGGTGGCCAACAGGTCGTCGGCGGCGAACTCGAGCGTGTGAGCCATCAGGTTCTCCCTCAGCGGCGGCCCCCCTGGCCGCAGGGGGATTCACTGTAGGCGCGCGCCTACACCCGAGCAAGCGTCAGGGATCGTGGGGGCGCCCGAGCATGGCCGCCATGGCCGCGAACCACCGCTCGGGCACGTCGTCGCCAGCGCCCGTGGCCGCCTGGATGAAGTCGCGCAGCAGCAGCCACCCGAAGGAGAAGGCGAAGGCCATGGCCATGAGGTCGCTGGCTTCGAGGTCGGCGTCGTCGCCGATGGCGGCTCGGAGCGTCTCCACCATCCGGTGCCCGCCGGGCAGGTCGGAGCCGAGCACGTCATCGAGCTCCCCGTCGAGCATGGCCCGCGTCAGCACCATCCAGTACGTGCGGTTGTCCTCGAGGGCGTGGAAGGCGTCGAGCGCGCTGGCCACCGTCGCCTGCCGGAACGGGTCCGTCGCCGCCAGGCGCTGCGCCAGGTGGTCGTGCACGGCGCGGACCAACCGCTGCTTGGAGCCGAAGTGGCGGTGGAGGAGTCCGTGGTTCACGCCGGCGGCGTGGGCGATCTCCCGCAGCGAGGTGGCGGCCGGACCCTTCTCAGCGAACAGCACCGACGCCGCCTCGAGCACCGCGTCCTTCACCTCCCGCTCGCCACGGGGGCGACCTGCTCCGGCCAGCATGGCCCCGACCTTAGAGGCCTCCCGACCGGCAGCCGATCAGGAAGCGATGCTGAGGTGGTCGAGGACGAGGCGAGGTCAGCGGGCGAGGCGGGCGCCGAGCCTGGAACCGAGGCGGACGGCGTTCTGGTAGACGCCGGGCGGCAGCATGGCCATGAGCTTGAACAGCTGGGCGTCGGGGCCGATGAAGGCTCGCCGCTTGTCGGCCTGGACGGCGTCGAGGATGACCTGGGCCGCCTTGTCGGGGGTGGTCATGAACGCCCGCTCGCTCATCTCGATGAGCTTGTCGGCGTCCTGGCCCAGCTCCGACATGGTGCCGGCGTCGAAGCGGCCGTTGCGGGCGATGTTCGTCTTGATGCCGCCGGGGTGGATGGCGGTGCACGAGACGTTGCCGTCGTCGCTGTCCAGCTCGATCCGCAGGGCCTCGGTGAACCCCCGCACCGCGAACTTGGCCGCGTTGTAGGCCGACTGCGACGGGATGCCCATCATGCCGAACACGCTCGAGATGTTGACGATGTGACCTTCACCCGCGGCCCGCAGGTGGGGCAGGAACGCCTTGGTGCCGTGGACGACGCCCCAGAAGTTGATGCCCATCAGCCACTCCATGTCCTCGTAGGACATGGTCTCCACGTTTGCGCCCAGGGCCACACCGGCGTTGTTGACGATCAGGTTGACCTTGCCGTGGTCGGCGGCCACCTTGTCGGCCCACTCCTCCACTGCCTGGCGGTCGGCGACATCGACGGGCTGAGCGGACACCCGGGTACCGGTGGCCTGGATCCGGTCGGCCGTCTCGGCCATACCGGCCTCGTCGATGTCGCACAGCGCCACCTCGCTGCCCCGCCGGGCGAGCTCGGTGGCGACAGCGCGGCCGATGCCCGATCCGGCGCCGGTGACCGCGGCGACGCGGCCTTGGAGGTTCTTCATGGTGATCGTTCCCCTTCGCTCCTGCGAGACAGTGAAACGAATGTATCCTATCGTCACAGGGGCGTGCACCTCGCGGGCCCGGCGCGGTGGTCCCTCGTCAGACCATGGTCAGACCGCCGCTCACCGACAGGGTCTGGCCGGTGACGTAGCCGGCGGCCTCCGAGGCGAGGAAGGCAACCGCCGGGGCGACGTCGTGGGGCTGTCCGAGCCGGCGCATGGGCACGGCCCGGGTCATCCCGGCGATCACCCGCTCTGCGTCGCTGCTGGCCGCGATGATCGCCCCCAGCAGCGGCGTGTCCGTCGGACCGGGGCAGACGGCGTTGGCGGTGATGGCGTGGCGGGCGAACTCCCGGGCGATGGTCTTGGTGAAGGCGATGACGCCCCCCTTGGCCCCGGAGTACACCGACTCGAGCGACGAGCCCACCCGACCGGCGTCGGAGGCGATGGTGACGATCCGACCCCACGACCCGGCCACCATGTGGGGCAGCACGGCCCGGGTGACGCGGATCGGGCCGGCCAGGTTGATGTCGAGCACCTTGGCCTGGAACGCCTCGTCGGTGTCCAGGAACGGGCGCAGCTCGTCCCAGCCGGCACAGCTGACGCACACCTCGACCGGGCCCAGGGCCTCAACGGTGCCCACGACGGCGGCAGCGACCGAGGCAGGGTCCGTGACGTCGAGCTCGACGGCGATGCCGCCCACCTCGTTCGCCACGGCCTCGGCTCGCCCGAGGTCGAGGTCGGCGACGGCGACCTGCTGGCCGGCCGCGGCCAGCTCGGCGCAGATGGCGGCGCCGATCCCGCCGGCGCCACCGGTCACGAGGGCGACGCGGCCGCTCATCGCTGACCTGCCTCGGTAGTGCTCACGGTCGGGGGTGCTCCCATGGTCATTCCTCCTCGGTCGCCGGCCGGGACCCGGCGCGCCCGTCCCCGGCCGGGCCGCTCAGCGGGGTTCCATCGCCTACCGGAGCTCCAGACCGCCGGATCCCCGGGTCTTTCCAGTGTCCGGATCGGGCGCTGGCGATCTGCGCACGACGGAACGTAGCGTTGAGACAATGCCGTTGCACCGTAGTCACTCCGGCACCGGCCGCATCGGCGAAGGATGACGAGCACCTGGGTACCTGCGCCGTGGCCTGCGGCCGCCGACATCTCCCGATGGCTCGGCGCCGCCTCCGATGCTGCCGGGTCTGCTGCGGCCGGCCGTCCGGTGCGGCTGCGTGTCGGCCTCTCGCTCGGTGACGTCCGCTCCGGCCGCATCGGCCGCATCAGGGCCTCGATCGAGGATGCCGAGCTCGGCGGTTTCGTGGTCGCCCGCCTCGCAATCGACGCACGGGACGGTCGGCTGGTGCCGGGCTGGCCGCCCCGGCTCCGGACGGGCCCCGTCCGCATCCGGGTCGAGGTCCACCAACCGGCGCTGGACACCTGGATCCGCGCCGCCGCGCTGCCGATCCGGCTCCGCCTGCGCTCCGGGGGTCTCGCCGTGCGCACCGGGCTCGCCGGCGTCCGCCTCGCCGAGGTCCGGGCTGCCGTCGAGATCGATCGGGGCCGCCTCGTGGTGACGCCCTCGCGTGGCGAGGTGCTGGGCATCGGCCTCCCCACGCCTCCCGTCCGCGTGCCGCTCCCCATCCCCGCCCTGCCACGCAGCACTCGCCTGGTCGCCCTCCACGTCGGGGAGGGGCGAGGTACCTTCGACCTCGAGGTCCCTTCGCTGGAAGAGCCGATCGACGGGGAGCTGATCCGCCAGGCCTGGCGGCTCCGGTCACTCGGCTCCGCCGCAAGCCGCGAATCGGGCAGCGACCACGGCTCGTCGGTTCAGGGCAGGCGCGACCGTCGCTCGTCGCCGCCCGCGTAGCGCGGTGCTCAACCGGCGGTGACCGGGATGCTGCTGTAGCCCTGCAGCACCGTGTTGGCGGTGCGCACCGCCGGACCTGCCGGCTTCAGGTCGATGCCGCGCTCGGCGATGGCCTCGAGCACCACCCGGGTCTCCAGGCGGGCGAGCTGGGCACCGAG
The DNA here is from genome assembly GCA_036675575.1 of Acidimicrobiaceae bacterium. Lineage (GTDB taxonomy): Bacteria > Actinomycetota > Acidimicrobiia > Acidimicrobiales > Salinilacustritrichaceae > Salinilacustrithrix. The sequence goes on along the minus strand of JAKFET010000216.1, from coordinate 2,307 downwards.
GCAGTAGTGGACCCCGTGGCCGAAAGCGACGTGCTCACCACCGGGCCGGCCGATCACGTAGCGATCCGGGTCCTCGAACACCTCCTCGTCACGGTTGGCGGACGCGAACAACACGGCCACGTTGGCCCCGGCGGGGATGTCGGCACCGCCCAGCACGGCAGGCTCCGTGGTCCGCCGGAACAGGCCCTGCACCGGGCCGCAGTAGCGCAGCGCCTCCTCGACCGCCACGGGGGCGAGCGAGAGGTCGTCGCGCAGCCGGCGCCACTCGCCGGGATGGTCCCAGAAGGCGTGCTGGAGATTGCCCAACAGGTTGGTCGTGGTCTCGTTGCCGGCCACGAGCAACAGGACACAGAACATCACCACCTCGGTGGTGGAGAGCTGCTCGCCGTCGGGGGTGGCCACGGCGATCGCGCTGATGAGGTCCTCACCCGGGTCGCGGCGGCGTTCCTCGGCGATGCGCCAGAAGTACTGGAACATCTCGGCGAGGTCAGCACCGACGCGAGCCACGTCGATGTCGGCGGCGAGGCTGCCGACGAGCGCGTCGGACCAGCGGCGAAAGTCGTGCATCTGGGTCGGGGGGATGCCGAGGATCTCCGCGATGAGGGTGACCGGGAGCGGGATGGCGATGTCCCGGGTGAAGTCAGCCGTGCCGCCGTCACGGATGCGAGCATGGAAGTCGTCGACGAGGTCGGCGGTGAGCCGCCGGGCCATGCCCTCCCACTCGGCGATGCGGCGCTTGGTGAAGGGCCGGCTCACGATGCGACGCAGTGCCGTGTGGTCGGGCGGGTCGCTGGCGATCATCACCCGGGCCCCGCCCATCTGGTCGAAGCCGAGGACGTTGGCACGCGACGACCCGCCCCCCGGGCCGATGGCGCCGGACATGAACCGGCCGTAGCCCTGTTCGGAGGAGAACGCGGTGGGCTGGTGGAGCGCCTCGAGCACGTCTGCGTGCCGGGACAGGATCCACAGGTCGTTGACGTCGTCGTGGACCGGGCCGAGCTCGCGCAGGGCCCGGTACGACGCGTAGGGGTCGGACGCGAACTCGGGCGAGAAGAGGTCCGGGACGGTGGACGGGATCTGGGTCGGCACGGAGCGCTCCCTGGCAGGTGGTCGTGGCCGAAGCGTAGGATCGGGCTGCGAGACATGCAACAACGACGACTCATTGATGCACGCACACCGGGCCGCTCCGGGGGAACCGATGAACGCAACCGCCATGGTGCTCGCAGCACCGCACCGCCTCGAGCCCCGCGAGCTCCCCCTGCCCCACGTGGGCGAGGACGACGCCCTCCTCAGGGTCGAGGCCTGCGGGCTGTGCGGCACCGACCACGAGCAGTACAGCGGCCAGCTCCACCCTGGCCACCCCTTCATCCCCGGCCACGAGGCGGTCGGCGTGATCGAGCAGATCGGCCCGGTGGCCGCTGAGCGCTGGGGCGTGTCGCAGGGTCAGCGGGTGGCGGTCGAGGTGTTCCAGTCGTGCCGCGAGTGCGCCCCGTGCCGGGCCGGCACCTACCGGCGCTGCGAGCGCAACGGTCTGGCCACGATGTACGGCTTCGTGTCGGTCGACACCGGGCCCGGGCTCTGGGGCGGCTACGCCACCCACCAGTACCTGGCCCCGGACTCGATGGTACTGGCGGTGCCCGACGGCCTCGACCCAGTGATGGCCACCTTGTTCAACCCGCTCGGCGCGGGCATCCGCTGGGGGGCCACGGTGCCGGGCACCGGGCCAGGCGACGTCGTGGCCGTGCTCGGCTGCGGCGTACGTGGGCTGTCGGCTGCGGTGGCGGCCAAGGAGGCGGGCGCCGACTTCGTGATGGTCACCGGCGCCGGCGAGCGCGACCGGCCCCGTCTCGACGCCGCACCTGGCTTCGGCGCCGACCTCGTCGTCGACGTCACCGAGCAGGACCCCGTCGAGGCGTTCCGCGCCGCCACCGGCCGCGCCGGCGCCGACGTCGTCGTCGACGTCACCGCCAAGGCCCCGCAGGTGGTGGCCCAGGCCGTGCAGCTGGCTGCGACCGGCGGTCGAATCGTGATCGCCGGCACCCGGGGCGGCGGCGGGGCTCCCGGCTTCGAGCCCGACCACGTCGTGTACAAGGAGCTGCGCATCGAGGGCGCCCTCGGCGTCGACGTGACCGCGTACCGGGCGGCGCTCGACCTACTCGCGTCCGGTCGCTACCCCTTCGCCGACCTGGAGCGGGCAACGGTCGGCCTCGACGGCGTCGAAGAGCTGCTGCGGACCATGGCCGGCGAGGGCGGCACCCCACCCATCCACGGCGTGGTCGTCCCCGCCGGCTGACGTCCCCGGCCGGT
>JAKFET010000059.1:0-8149 GCA_036675575.1 Acidimicrobiaceae bacterium | reverse complement strand
AGAAGAGCGGCAGCGCCTCGGCGCCCGATGCGGCGTCGTCGCCCTCCCCGGCATGGATGAAGTCGTCGCCCCAGCCGCCGTAGATCACGTCGTTGGCGCCGACGTAGAAGGTCGTGAAGCTGGCGCCGGCGATCAGCAGGTCGAGCTGGACGCTCTTGTGCAGCTCACCGGCGATGTAGGTGGTGGCGAGCTGGAGGTCGCCCGGCGTCGACAGGTCCCGGGTGCGGTTGGCAGCTGTGAGCCCGTGCAGCGTCTCGATGGATCCGTTGCGACTCGTGTCGATGCGGCCGTCGTCGCCCACGATGCCGTCGACGCCGGTGCCGCCGGAGATCCAGTCGCTGCCGGACTCGCCGTAGAGGTCGTCGTCGCCGGCGTCGCCGAACAGGGCGTCGTCGCCGGTCTGGCCGTGGACGATGTCGTCGCCCGCCTCGCCGTGGATGAAGTCGAGGCCGCCGATGTTGGTGCCGGTACCAACGGTCCACACCGGCGCGGAGGGGCTCACCGACGGGGCCACCAGCCAGTAGCCGTCGTCGCCGATCGGCGAGTAGTCGAGGTGGACGGTGACCCGCGGGATGACCCGCTCGGTGGACGCCGAGCCCGTGTTGTCGTAGGTGAAGGAGCGGTAGGCGGTCGCCCCGGTCGTGGTCGAGGTGACGATGACGATCCGGAAGATGCGCCCGTTGTCGCCGAGGATGACGTCGGCGTCTCGGCCGTGGGCGAGGTCGCCGGCGAGGCCCGGGTCGTTGCGGCCGGCGTGGTCGCCGTTGCCGCCGTGGATGGTGTCGGTCCCGTCCGGCCGCATTGCCGGCGTGGTGAGGCCGAAGAGGTCGGAGCTGCCGCCGAGGATGTCGTCCTGGCCGAGGCCGCCGTGGATGGTGTCGTCGCCACCACCGCCCTCGACGTAGTCGTCGCCGTCGGTGGACGCGGTGCCATCGGTGTCGGTGTCGGGGCCCGTGCCGTCGGTGTCCGTGTCGAGAGACCCGGCGGCGACGATCGACCAGCCGCCGGTGCCGGTGATCAGCACGCCGTCGCCGTGCAGGGCGTCGTTGCCGAGCTGGCCGAACACCACGTCGTCACCCGCGCCCCCGGCAGCCGTGTCGTGGCCCCAGAGGTGAGCCGGCGTCGTGGCGGCGTGGTCCAGAAGCGTGATGGTCCACGGCCAGGTGCCGTTCGGGTCGAGCTGGTGGGTCGCCGTCACCCCGTTCTCGAGCGTGCCGTTCGAGAGGGTGCGGACGATCGGTGAGGTGAGGTCGGCGTTGCGGGTCAGGACCACGTGGTCGCCGAAGACGACGTCGCGGTCGGCCTGGCCGTCGAGGGCGTCGTCGTCCACGCCGCCGATCAGCACGTCGTCGCCGGCGCCGCCACGGATGACGTCGCTGCGGGTCCAACCCGGCCAGTCCTCGACGGTGACGTCCTCGTCCGGAGCGACGGTGAACACGTAGTCGATGGTGCTGAAGTCGGCGTCGGGCGTGAACGCCGTGGCGCCGCCGCCGGGGTTGACGTTGCCGGGGATGGTGGCCGGGGCGCCGCCGATGATCACGTCGAAGCCGGTAGCGGCGGCGGGCTTGTCGAGGATGACCCGGCCGTCGTCGCCGAGGAGGATGTCGGCGCCGCTGCCGCCCTGGATGGTGTCGTCGCCGTCCTCGCCGATGACGATCAGCGGCAGGCTGGCGTCGGTGCCGTCGATCGTGTCGTTCCCGTTCTCGCCCTGAACGACGAGGCGGGCCTTCGCCACGGTCGGGGCGTCGACGCTGATGGTGTCGCCGCCGTCGTTGCCGTAGACGGTGGTGATCGTCATCTGCAGCGGCGAGAAGGTGATCGCCCCGCCACGGACGCTGGCGACGGTCCCGCTGTCGGCGCCGGTGCCGAGGTGGATGGTGATGCCCCGACCGAAGAGCCCGGCGTCGTGGAGCTTGGTCCACGTGCCCTGGCCGGCGAGGTCGCCGCCCGTCGAGGTGTACCCGATGTCGCCGTCCGCGAGCCCGTCGATCTCGTCGTCGTCGATGGTGAAGCCGGTGTCGGCGTCGCCGTCGGCCCGGTCGCTGACCGCCAGGGTGTTGCTGCCGGTGCCGGTGTCGATGTCGAGGTCGCCGTCGATCTGGTCGAGGGACCCGTGGAAGGTCAGGTCGTCGTAGAGCACCGTGCCGTGCAGGACGAGCTCGTGCAGCTGGAGCAGGCCGCCCTGCGGGTCGGTCGGCCCGGTGGAGGTGGCCACGGAGGCCATGGCGGCGGCCAGGCCCTCGAGGTCGGCGGCGTCGGACACGAAGACCACGTCGTCGCCGATGCCGGTGCCGAGGTAGGTGTGCGGCAGCGTGCCCCGGACGTTGAACCGGTCATCGCCCGAGCCGAGCTCGATGTCGAGGACCTCGAGGGTGTCGTAGGTGATGCCGTCGGTGCGGAGCAGGTCCGTCGCCGTGCCGGAGCCCACCGGGGTGGCCGTGAAGGTGACGTCGAGGCCGGCGAGCTCGCCCCGGAAGCCGATCAGGTAGACCCGGGTGCCGCCGGTGGCGCCGTCGGACGCCCACACGTACACGCTGCTGGCGCAGCGGCTGTCGGCGTCGCCGGTGGTCCCGAGGGTGCCGCAGCCCGTCTCGGCGAAGCGGTCGTCGTCACCGTCGACGACCTCGGCCGGCGCCGCGTTGGTGACCGGCGGGAACAGCTGGTCCTGGATGAACTTCGCCAGCTGCGCCTCGGTCATCGAGGCGAACTGCGCGGCCGTCATCGTGAAGGTCGCGTCGATGTCGAGCGCCGGGTTGTCGTCGCCGGCAGGCCGGTTGGCGGTGATGTGGATCGTCACCGTGCCGACGCCGCCGCCCAGCTCGAGCGTGTACAGGTTGTTCTTGACGAGGGTCTCCATGTCGAGGCCGACGAGGCTGGTCTGCGTCAGCGTCCCGAGGTCGTCGTCCGTGTCGGCGGTGTCGTCCACGTAGGTCGTGTCCGTGCCGGCGCCACCGGAGAGCAGGAGCTGGGCGTCGATGTCGGCGAGCGAGTGGTCGTTGGTGACGGTGAACTCGTCGTCGCCGGCGTCGCCCTCGATGCGGGTGTGGCCGTCGATCTGCTCGACGAAGAACTCGTCGGCCCCTGCGCCGCCCCGGATGGTGGTGGTGCCCTCGTGGGTGGTCTCGACGGTGACCGTGTCATCGCCGCTGCCGAGGAGGATCTCGAGGTGCTCGATGCCGGAGTTGAGCAGATCCGGGTCGTCGCTCGGGATGCAGATGTCGAGCTCGCACTCGATGTCGGTCGGGCGGCCGTAGGTGATCCCTCCGGGGCCCATGCCCAGGCCGGTGATCGTGGTCGACGTGAGGACCATCGTGTCGTCCGAGACGCTGTCCTCGTTGTGGACGATGAGCGTGTCGACGGCGTGGTCCTCGATCACGTCGAAGGCCTCGTTCGGGGTGATCGTGATGCCGTCGCTGACCTCGCCGGGGAGGAGCACCGGCCGGAACCCGGCGAGCGGGTAGCCGAAGGCCGACGACCCGCCGGAGACGAGCAGCGAGCCCTGGATCTGGTTGACCCGCTGGGCCCGCTCGGGGAAGGCCTGCAGGATGCTGCCGTCGATGAATGCGTCCTGCTTGGCCCGCACCTTGACCTCGACGCCGGCCGCCCAGTTGGCCGAGCTCAGGACGACGTCCACCGAGTCGTGCCAGGTGGCGCCACCGTCGATGCTCAGCTCCACCTGGATCTCGTTGCACGTCATGCGGTCGCCGTTGACCTGGGCGCTGGCGCACTGGGTGATGGTGCCGATCGTGGAGCCGGCGTCGTACTGCGTCCTGGTGGGCGTCGCGGTTGCCTTGACGGTCACGGGCGTACCGGCGTAGCTGGCGAGCGAGATGACGTAGCTGTCGATCAGGTCGATGCCCTCGGCGACCTGGGTCCCGCCGTTCGTCTCGGTGATGATGACGTCAGGGACGTCGTCGTCGCTAACCAGCACGGTGACCGTGCCACCGAAGATCCGGTCGACGCCGGCCGTGGCGGTACCGCCCGAGACGCTGTGGGCCAGCGGGGCGTACTCGAAGCTCTCCTTCAGCGAGTCGGGGTTGGCCGACACGGTGACCTCGATCGGGGCGACCGAGCCGGCGGCGAAGGTGATCGTCACGACCTGGTTGCACTTCGTGACCCCGGCGACCGTGAGGCACACGTCGGGGTTGGCGGCGATGGTGACCGTGGTGGCCGTGGTCGACGCCTTGCTCAGCTCGACCGTGTAGCTGTCGGTCTTCCCGGCCTCGCCGACCACGGTGTCCAGACCGCTCGGGAGCACGATGACCTGCGAGACGTCGTCGTCGATCGTCGTCACGCCGACGACGTTGAGGGTGTACTCGTCGTACTCGCCGATGCCCCGGATCTGCCAGGTGCTGGTCGCCGTCGGGGCGGTGACCCATCCGCCCTGGAGCGTGAGCGTGTCGTTGGTGTTCGACAGGATGCGGAGCACCTCGCCCTGGCCGGCGCCGGAGGTGATGACCACCTCTGCCCCAGTCAGGTTCTTCCCGGTGAAGGCTCCGGTGTCGGTGAGGGTCGTCGTGCCACCGGTGGTCGCACTGTCGACGGTGCCGCTGATCTGCCCGCGCACGGCGTGCTGGATGGCGTAGGTCTGGACGCCCTCAGGGGCCAGGTCCTCGTCGGCCCGCACGTACACCGTCCGCGCCGTCTGCCAGTTGCCCGGGGTGAACAGGACCTCGACCGCCGGGAACCAGTTGATCCCGTCGAGCGACACCTCGATGTTCCGCTCGCGGGCGTCGAGCTGGTCGGGGGTCAGCTCGGCGGTGAGCACCAGGATGCGGACGTCGGTGGTCGGGAGCTTGGTCAGGGTGATCGTGTAGGTGTCGTAGCCCAGGCCGTCTTCGCGCACGATGGTGGAGCCGCCGGTCTGGGTGATGACGATGGCCGGGGCGTCGTCGTCGGCGATCTCGGCGGCGAGGCCGTCGATCGGTCGACCGGCGTAGGTGCCGGCTTCGATCGAGTGGATGATCAGACCGGTGTGGCCGAGCAGGTCGTCGGCCGCCACCGGCGGGGCGTCGCCGGCGATGTCGATGGTGTCGCTGCCGAGGCCGCCGTAGACCTCGACCGCCAGCCCGGGGGCGGTGGCCAGCACGGTGATGTGGTCGTTGCCCTCGGCCGCATCGACGCCGAGGCGTTCGATGGCCACGAACGACACGAACCGGCCGGCGCCGTAGACCCCGTCGGCCGTGACCACGAAGAAGTCGTCGGCCTCGGTGCCGATGATGAACAGCGTGTCGTAGCCGTTGCCGCCGTTGACGTTGACCGGGGCGTTCATCAGGTACGAGATGGTGTCGGCGCCGTCCCCGGACTCGACCTGGGTCTCGCTGTCCTCCTCGAGGAAGGTGCGGATGACGAAGGTGTCGTCGCCGTTCTCGCCGTTGAGGTTGAGGACCGCCTTGTTGCGGAACACGAGGAACAGGTCGTTCCCGGTGCCGCCGTTGAGGGTTGCGGTCTCGCTGATGCCGTTCGAGAGCATGCCCTGGGTGGTGTCGACCAGCTCCGGCGGGATGTAGTCGCCGTCGAAGCAGCCGCCGGGGTCGATCCCGAGGACGGTCCCGGTGCCCGAGCCCGCCTCGGCCAGGCAGCTGTCGCCGAACAGCTGGCCGACCTGGAAGGTGTCAGCACCGGCGCCGCCGTTGACGGTGGCGATCGACGAGGTGTCGTCGAGGGCGGCGTCGTCGTTCCCGTCGAGCATGTTGACGATGAGGCTGTCGATGCCGTCGTCGTAGGTGACGTACTCGGTCTGCGTGTAGGCGGTGCCGACCTTCGTGTTGAGCAGGGCGACGAGGTCACGGCGCAGCAGGAACTGGTCGTCCTGGACGGTGCCCCAGACGACCAGGCGGTTGGTGCCGATGAAGCCGCTGTCGAGCACGTCGATGTGCGAGATACCCGTGCCGGAGAGCTGGATCTCGGTGGTGTCGGAGTCGTTGCCGCCGTCGATGGTGAGCAGCTCATCGATGCCGTTGCCGGAGGTCGGCAGGTTGGTCGGCTGGCGGTTGACGGTAATGGTGTCGTCGCCCTCGTCGCCGTCGATGCGGGTGACGTGGTCGACCGTCTCGACGTCGATGACGTCCGGCCCGGCGCCACCGTGGATCGTCGTCTCGGCGCCGGTGCTGTCGAGGGCGAGCTGGTCGCTCGCCGAGCCCAGCTCAACGTCCAGGACCTCGAAACCGGCGTAGCCGATCCGACCGTTGCTCATCGACGTGAGCACGGCTCCGGCCGTGCCTGACGGTGCGTCGTCCAGCTCGATGTCGTCGACGGTGACGGTCAGGTCACGACCGTCGTCGCCGGCGAGCGATCCGGTGAAGGTGATGCGGTACGTGATGCCGTCGGCGCGCAGGACCGGCGAGCGGGTCACGGTCACGTCGGTCGTGGTGATGCCGAGGGTGATCAACGCAGCCACGATGGCGGCTTGGACGACGCTCTGGTCTGCGTCGAACGCGATCGGCGACGTCGTGAACCCACCGATCGTCAACGTGAACGTCCCGTCCTGGGCGTTCTGGACGGTGACCACGTGGACGGCGTCAGACGGGTCGTTGTGCAGGTCGATGGTGGTGCCGAGCCCGCTGATCTCGTCGTCGGTGATGTGCCCGATGTCGGGCTGGTCCTCGCCGGACTCGTCCACGTAGAGGTCATCGGCACCGGCGCCGGCGTCGAGCTCAAGCAGCCCGTCGATGCCGTCGACGTCGCCGCCGAGACCGTTCAGCACACCGTTCACCGCGTCGGCCAGGCTGCCGACGAGCACCAGGTCGTCGCCGCCACGGGCCTCGAGCCTGGTGTGCGGGGCGACGCTGCGGATGTTGAACGTGTCGTCGCCGCCGCCGAGGTCGATGTCGAGCAGCTCCAGGCCGGTGTAGGTGATGCCGGTCGTGCCCTCGACGTCGCCCATGCCGAGGCCCCACAGGTTCGTGGCGGTGAGCCAACCGGTGTTGCCCGTGGTGTCGGCATCGTCGGAGACGTTCACCGTGTCGCTACCGCCCTGGCCGTCGATGGTCAGGTGGCCGAGGATGGCGTTCACGTCGCCGGTGCCCGTTGCACCGTTCGACGAGACGTTGACAGTGTCGTTCCCACCACCGAGGAGCAGGACGGTGTCGGTGCTGCCGGCCGGGGCGTCTCCGGGACCGTTCGTGCTGGTGACGTCCACCACCTCGTTGCTCGTCCCGAGGGCGATCTGGAGGTGCTCGATGTCGGTGTAGGTGACGCCACTCGATCCGAGCCCGAAGCCGGCGATCGTCGACGAGGTGACGGTCCCGCCCTCCCCGGTCGAGTCCCCGGTGTCGTCGAGGTACAGCCAGTCGCTGGCCGACGGGTCGTCACCGTCGACGGTGACCGCACCGCTGATGCCGTCGAGCGTGCCGCCGATGGTGACCGTGCGCACGTCGTTCGAGGCGGAGCTGCCGAGCTCGATGCGGTCGTCGCCCTCGTTGCCGTGGATGGTGAGCGTCCCGGAATTGGCCTGGACCTCGATCCAGTCGTTGCCGGCCTCGCCGTTGATGTCGATCGTCGAGCCGGACGGCGAGCTGCGGAGGGACACGTCGTCGTCCCCGCCGCCGGCGTCGACCGTGGTGGTGCCGCCGTGCACGGAGGTCATCGTCAGGTCGTCGGCGTGGGCGCCGAGGTCGAGGTGCAGCGTCGCCAGGCTGAGGTAGGTGATGGTGGCGGGGCTGAAGCCAGTGAGCATGCTGCTGGTGAGGGTGCCGGTGTCGCCGGCGGCGGCGTCGCCGCGGTCGCTCAAGGTCGCCACGTCGGCGCCGTCGCCGCCGTCGATGGTCAGGGCCCCGGCGATCAGGTCGAGCGAGCCTGCGTTCGTCGGCGAGTCGGAGGAGACGTTGAAGGTGTCGTCGCCACCCCGGCCCTCGATGGTCGTTGCCGGCAGCGTCGAGTCGACGTTGACCGTGTCGCCGCCGCCGCCGAGGCGGATGCGGAGCGTCTCGAGACCGCCGTAGGTGATGCCGTCGGCGTGGAGCTCGATGCCGTCGATCGTGGAGCTGGTGAGGTCGAGCGTGTCGCCGGTCGTGCCGCTACTGGTGTGGTCGGGGATCTCGCGCTCGCCGACGATATTTTCCAGGCAGGCCAGCTGGTCGGGAAACACCGTGGCCAGCAGGTCTTCGCTGCGCATGCGCTGCAGCTGCGGCGCCACCTTGCGTCCGCC
>JAKFET010000138.1:0-41721 GCA_036675575.1 Acidimicrobiaceae bacterium | reverse complement strand
GCACGTGGCCGAGGTCCGGGCCCACGGCACGGGCCGGGTGGACCTGGGTGCAGCGCTGGCCGGCCTGTCCGACGACGGCGTGGGCATCGTCGTCTGCGAGGGCGGGCCGTCGCTCAACGCCTCCCTGGTCGAGGCCGACCTGGTCGACGAGTGGTGCGTGACCCTCGCACCCACGCTCGTCGGGGGCGACAGCGCCCGCCTGGTCGCTGGCGCGCCCGAGCTCGGTGCGGCGGGCCAGGCCCTGGAGCTGGTCTCGCTGCTGGAGGCCGACGGCGTGCTCCTCGGTCGCTGGCTCCGGCGCCGTTGATCGTCCCCGGCGCACGGCACGGCACCACGACCCGAGAAGGGCACGAGGCTCAGTCGCCGGGGGCGGTCTCCTGCAGCAGGCGGATCTCGCGCTCGAAGTCCGAGATGGTGTCGAAGCCCTTGTAGACGGAGGCGAAGCGCACGGCGGCGACCTCGTCGAGGTCGCGCAGGCGCAGGAGCACCTCGAGGCCGACCTCGTCGGAGGTGACGACCTTGGCCAGGGAGCGCAGGGCGTCCTCGACGTCGGCGACCAGCACGGCGATCTGGCCGGGATCGACCGGGCGCGACTTGCACGCCGCGCTCACGCCGGCCGCGACCTTGGAGGCATCGAAGGGCTCGATGTCGCCCGTGCGCTTGCGGACCTGCACCATCGCGGTCTCGATGCGCTCGAAGGTGGTGAAGCGCCCGCCGCACGTCTCGCACTCTCGCCGCCGCCGGATCGAGCGGCCGTCCTCGGTCTGGCGGGAGTCGACCACGCGGTCTCGGAGGTTCCCGCAGGCAGGGCACCGCATGCGCGGCACCCTACTGGCCGTCACGGCGTGGGCAGCACGAGCTCCTGGCCGGGCGCCACCGAAGCCGAGCCGTTGGCCGCGACCAGCCGCTCGACGTAGCCGGCGGCGGCGCCGGCGGGTGCGTGCTCGACGGCGATGGACCACATGGTCTCCCCGTCGGCGACGAGGTGGGTGCCTGCCGTGGCGGTGCCCGGCGCGACCGTGGGGGTGGTGACGAGGTAGCCCACGGCCCCGAGCACGGCGAGGAGCAGCAGGGCGGCGGCGACCACGGAGCCAAGGGAGCGACCGGCGACAGCGCGGGGCACCGCGGCGCCGGTGGGGACCAGGGTGAGGGCCGGGCGGCCACGGCCCGGCACGGGCCGACGAGCCGAGGGCGCGGCGCGCAGGGCCCGGCCGGGGCCGGTGGCGGTGGTGGGCAGGGAGGCGATGGCGACCATGGTGAGCAGTCTCCGCAGGGGGTCTGACAGGAACTCGGGGCGGTGTGGGACCGGTGCCGGAACGTGCGTTCGTCGAACGGCTGTTCGCACCGTGCCACGAACGATCGTTCGAGTCAAGGCGGCGGTCGAACGTGCGTGCGAGACCTCCGGGTGCGCCGGTCCGCCGAACGGGTGTTTGCCTTCCTCCCGGACCTGCCGTATGGTGCAAACACCTGTTCGACCGAAAGGGCCGCCATGTCCGACGACATCACCGAGCGCCAGCGCCAGATCCTCGTGGAGATCGAGCTGCACCAGCGCGACAAGGGCTACCCGCCCTCCGTGCGGGAGATCGGTCAGGCCGTGGGGCTCACGTCGCCTTCGTCGGTCCACGCCCACCTCGCCACCCTCCAGCGGCTCGGCTACCTGCAGCGCGACCCCACCAAGCCCCGTGCCATCGAGGTGCGGTGGGACCCCACCTCGGGCGCCGCCGTCGAGCGCCGCCCGGTGCGCCACGTGCCCCTCGTCGGCGACGTCGCCGCCGGCACCGACGTGCTGGCCCAGGAGAACATCACCGAGACCATGCCGCTCCCGGCCGACCTCACCGGCGACGGCGACCTGTTCATGCTCAAGGTCCGGGGCGACTCCATGATCGAGGACGGGATCCTCGACGGCGACTTCGTCGTCTGCCGGGCCCAGCCCACGGCCAAGAAGGGCGACGTCGTGGTCGCCGGCATCCCCGGCGACGAGGCGACCGTCAAGCGCTACGAGGCCGTCGGCGGCGAGATCGTCCTGCACCCGGCCAACGCCCGTCTCGCGCCGATGCACTTCGCCCCCGACGAGGTCCACATCTTCGGCAAGGTCGTCACGGTCCTGCGGACGCTGTAGCCCGGTCCACGGCACGATCGGCGAGACTCGGGCCGTGCGCCCGCCGACGCCTCGCCACGCCCTGCGTCGCGCCCTGCTGGGCGCGACGCTCGCGTCGGGGGTGGTCCTCGGTCCGGCCGGCGCCGACACCGGCGATGTCGCCAACGACGCCGGCCTCCAGTGGAACCTGGCCCAGATCGGGGCCGAGCAGGCCTGGGCGACCCACGACGGGGACGGCACCACCATCGCCATCGTCGACTCCGGCGTCGCCCTCGACCACGAGGACCTGGCCGGCCAGCTCGTCGTCGGCACCGCGTGCCGGGACACCGGCGGCGACCCGGACCGCTGCACCGGCTCGCCCCAGGACGACGACGGCCACGGCACCCACGTCGCCGGGGTCGCCGCCGCCGCCACGGGCAACGGCCTCGGCATCGCCGGCGCGGCTCCGGGCGCCCGGATCATCCCGGTCAAGGTGCTGTTCCGCGCCTGCGACACCTGCCAGTCCACCGGCGAGGCCGAAGACGTGTCGGCCGCCGTGCGCTGGGCCGCCGACCAGGGCGCCACGGTGATCAACCTGTCGCTCGGGTCCACCGCCTCGGCCGTGTTCGGTGCCGGCTTCGCCGAGGCCGTGCGCTACGCCTGGGACCGGGGTTCGATCCCGGTGGTGGCCGCCGGCAACGACTACGTCCTGACCGCCGACCTGGGTGAGGCGCCGGCCGTGGTGGTGTCGGCCACCGACCGCGACGACCAGGCGCCCGAGTACTCCAACGGCGTCGGCGACGCCCGATGGGGCGTGTCGGCGCCGGGCGGTGACGGCAGCGACACGCCCGAGTCGTGCTCCCAGCAGGGCGAGCCGCGCGGGATCCTGTCCACCTACTGGTCGGCCACCGACCCCACCGGCGGCTACGCCTGCCTCTCCGGCACCTCGATGGCGGCCCCGCACGTGAGCGCCGCGCTGGCGGTCCTGCGCTCGTCTGGCCTGGCACCCCAGGAGGCCGTCGAGCGCCTGCTGGCCGCCGCCGTCGACCGGGGCGAGCCCGGCCCCGACCCCCTCTTCGGCGCCGGCCGCATCGACCTCGCCGCCGCCGTGGCCGGCCTCGGGGAGGCGGTGCCGGTCTCGTCACCCGACCCCGCGACGCCCAGCACCGGCGTCACCCTCCCGTCGGGGGAGGCCGCGGCTCCGCCCGCACCCGGCGAGAACGCTCCGCCCCTCCCCCTGGTCGCCCTCGCCGGCCTGCTCGTGGCCGGGACGGGCGCCGCCTCCGTCCTCGCACTCACCCGCGCCCCACGGCAACGCTGAGCACGCCGGCGACGTCACGCGTGCGCACCGCACGGCTGCGGTCGCCCGAAGGCACGAGCCCGGTCAGGCGCCGGTGACGAGGGCGAGCAGGGCGGCGTGCACCCGCTCGATGGAGTCGCGGGTGACGTGCTCGTCGCGCATGTGGGCGACCGAGGAGTCGCCAGGGCCGAAGTTGATGGCGGGGACGCCGTGCTCGGCGAAGCGGGCGACGTCGGTCCAGCCGAGCTTGGCCCGCACCGGCGTCCCGGTGTCCACGAGTCGGGCGAAGAGCGGGTGGGTGAGCGACGGGGGTGCGGGCGGGGCGCTGTCGACGACGTCGACGGTGTCGCCGTCGTCGAGGAAGGGGTCGATCATCGAGCGGAACGCCCCGACGGCCTCGTCCACGCTCCGGTCCGGTGCGATCCGCAGGTTCACGGTGAGCACGGCCTCGTCGGGGACCACGTTGCCGGCCACGCCACCCTCGACGAACACGGCCTGCACCGCCTCCCGATACGTGCAGCCGTCGATGGTGGGCTCACGGGCCTCGTAGCCGGCCATGGCGTCGAGCACCGGCGCCAGACGGTGGATGGCGTTGCGACCCTTCCACGGGCGGGCGGTATGCGACCGCACCCCCGCCAGGGTGACCCGGAGGCGGGCGGTGCCCTGGCAGCCGGCCTCGATCCAGCCGTCGGTGGGCTCGCCGAGGACGGCGGCGTCGCACGCGACGAGGTCGGGGCGCTCCCGGAACAGCTGCAGGAGGCCGTTGTGCTCCGAGGCGATCTCCTCCGCCGCGTAGAAGACGTAGGTGAGGTCGCAGGCCGGGTGCTCGACGGTCCGCGCCAGCTCCAGGAAGACGGCGAGGCCGCTCTTCATGTCGGCCGACCCGAGGCCCCACAGGGTGTCACCCTCGACGCGGGCGACCTCGTTGCCGTTGGCGGGGACCGTGTCGAGGTGCCCGGCGAGCAGCAGGCGCTGGCCGAGGTCCAGCTGGGTGCGGGCCACGACGTTGTCGCCGTGGCGCGCCACCGTGAGCCACGGGACCTCGCCCAACCAGCCCTCGACCAGGTCGGCGAAGGGACCCTCGCCGAGGCTGGGCGAGGCGATGTCGACCAGGCGCGCCGTCTCGGCGAGGAGGTCAGTCACTGCGATCAGACCGTGGCGCCGTGGTCGCGCAGGATGTCGTTGAGCTTGGACTTGTCGTGGCGCTCGCCCTCGTTGAGGCGCTTGATCACGAGCACGCACGGCAGGCCGAACTCGCCGCCGGGGAAGCTCCGGGGACGGGTGGCGGACACGGCCACGCTCCAGGCCGGCACGCGACCCCGGCTGATCTCCTCGCCGGACTCGGCGTCGAACACGGGGATCGAGGCGGTGAGCACGCAGCCGGCGCCGAGGATGGTGCCGGCGCCGACCCGGGCGCCCTCGGCCACGATGCAGCGGCTCCCGATCATGCACTCGTCGCCGATGATCACGGGCGAGGCGTTGGCCGGCTCGAGGACCCCGCCGATGCCGACGCCGCCGGACAGGTGCACGTTGGCGCCGATCTGGGCGCAGGACCCGACGGTCGCCCACGTGTCGACCATCGAGTTCTCGCCGACCCAGGCGCCGATGTTGACGTACGAGGGCATCATCACCACGCCCTTGGACAGGTGGCTGCCCCACCGCGCCGAGGCGCCCGGCACCACCCGCACGCCGGAGGCCTGGTAGCCCTGCTTGAGCGGGATCTTGTCGGCGTACTCGAAGGGGCCGAGCTCCATCGTCTCCATGGACGTGAGGCGGAACAGCAGCAGGATCGCCAGCTTCGCCCACTCGTTGACGGTGACCTCGTCGTCGGACACGCCGTCGCCCGTGACGTCGGCGACGCGCACCTCGCCGCGGTCGAGCAGGTCGATGGCCTGGCGCACGACCTCGAAGGCATCGGTGTCGGCCGGGGAGAGCTGGTCGCGGCGGTCCCAGAGCTCGGTGATCTGTTCGGGCAGCGTCGACATGGTCGGCGAATCTAGTTGTGGGTGCGTGCCGCCCCCGCCCGGCCGAACAGGCCCCCGTCGGACCGGGTGCGCGGTCCGGTGACGTCGGCGACGAGGTCGGCTCGGGCCTCGCCCCGCCACGGCCCGCCCGCCCGCACCACGTCGCCGTCGGCGTGGAGCTCGGACAGGTGCAGGCGCCGGGCGCCATGGGGGTAGCCCACCGCCGCCGGGTCCCAGGCGTGGTGGACCAGCAGGGGGCCGTGCCCGTCGACGTGCAGCACCTCCTGGCCGCCGGGCCCGGCCTCCCCGGGACGGGAGTGCAGCACGGGACCGCTGGAGGTGCGCCGGCACGGGCCCGTCACCGTCTCGCAGAGGGCGTGGCCAACCGCGTAGCGGGCGGTCTCCCAGCGGTTGCCGGAGTAGAAGAGGTGGTGCCGGCCGCCGATGAGGGCCATCGAGGGACCCTCGATGATGGGCTCCTCCCAGGGCATGGCCCGCTCGAGCAGCTGGACCGGGTTGCCCACCCGGCGGAGGCCGTCGTCGCTCAGGGCCTGGACCCAGATGCGCGTCGGCTCCCCCAGCAACGTGCCCTCGCTCTTCCAGAGCAGCCACGGGGTCCCGTCGGCGTCGACGAAGGGGCTGGGGTCGATGGAGCCGCCCCGTCGCGTCTGGCAGACGAGGGGTCCGGTGCTGTCGTCCTCGTACGGGCCCTGGGGCAGCAGCGCGACGGCGCGAGAGATGCACTGCAGGCCGGTCGCCCGGTGCCGGGTCGTGTAGTAGAGGACGAAGGTCGATGGGCGGGCCAGCACCGAGGGGGCCCAGCTGTGGCCCCAGTCGGCCCACGCCGGCACGCCGGCGAGGGCGTCGCCGTCGCCGGCGACCTCCCAGCGGAGCAGGTCGGTCGAGCGCATCATCGGCACGGACGCGAGCCCGATCTGGGTGGAGAAGGCCCACCAGGCGCCGTTGGCCCGGAGCACGAAGGGGTCCGGGAAGTCGGCGGGGTGCACGGCCGTGCTCTCGGCCGCCTGCGGCTCGGTGGTGCCGCCGGGTCCGGTGGCGCTGCGGTCGGGACGCTCCGGAGGGCGGTTGACGACGGGCGGCGGCGACGCCGGCGCGGGGGCCGGGTCCGGCGCTGCGGCGACCTCCCCGGGGGCGGGAGGGGCAGGGGCGGGCTCGGTCGAGGGCGGGTCGGCCCGCGCGACCGCTGCGACTGCGGCTGCTTCCTCCACCGCCCGTGGCGACGGTCGGTGCGGCTGCACCTGTCCGGTGTCCGGCCGGGCGACCAGGCGCGAGCGCTCCAGGGCGCGGTCGTCGACGGCCGTGGTGGCGCACCCGGCCGCCAGCGGGACGACGAGCGCCAGCCAGGCGGCGACGACCCGACCCGGGCGCAGCCGGGGGTGCCGGTCCGGTGCTCGTCGCTGGCTGCGGCCGTGGATGGGGCTGCTCCGTCGCTCGGGGGCGGGACCGGGCTCCAGTGGGATCCCGGCGGCCCGCCGGCTCACCCGGTGCTCTTCGGGGTCGAGCCCCCGGTGTCCTGCCTCCGGCTACCGGGCTGCGGCGAGGCGCTCGACGACGAGGGCGATGCGCTCGTCGGGCTGGACCGCCGCCACCCGCACGTGACCGCCGCCGGCGGGCCCGTAGAACTCCCCGGGGCTGACGATGGCGCCGCCCTCCCGCGCCAGGCGCTCGGTGAGTCCCCACGCGTCGCCGCCCGGTGCCGGGACCCAGAGGTAGAAGCCGCCACCGGGCATGGGCGCGTCGATGCCGATGCCGGCCAGCGCGGCCTGCAGGGCGAGCAGCCGACGGTGGTACCGGCCGCGCTGCTCGTCGACGTGGGCCTCGTCGCCGAGGGCGGCGATCGCCGCGGCCTGCACCGGCGAGGGGACCATGAACCCGGCGTGCTTGCGGACCTCGCGCAGGTAGGCGACCAGCTCGGCGTCGCCGGCGTAGAAGCCGGCCCGGCCCCCGGCGAGGTTGGACCGCTTCGAGAGGGAGTGCACGGCGAGCACGCCCTCGGTGCCGTGGTGGAGGATCGTGCGGGGCGGACCGTCCCAGGTGAAGGCCACGTAGCACTCGTCGGACAGGACCGGGACGCCATGCGCCCTGCCCCACTCGGCGGCGGCGCCGAGGTCGTCGAGCCCGCCGGCGGGGTTGCCGGGCGTGTTGACCCACAGGCAGAGGGCCCGCTCGGCGTCGGCAGGGTCGATGGCGTCGAGGTCGACGGTCCAGTCGGCGCGCACCGGCACCGGGACGGCGCGGCAGCTGGCCAGCGTCGCGCCCATCTCGTAGGTCGGGTAGCTGATCTCGGGGTACAGGACCGTGTCCCGGTCGGGCGTGCGCAGGCGCAGCCACTGCGGCATCCCGGCGACCAGCTCCTTGGTGCCGATGCAGGCAGCGACCTGGTCGGCGCCGATGTCGACGCCGAGGAAGGCGTGCAGCCAGTCGGCGGCGGCCTGGCGCAGGGCCGGCAGGCCGTTGGAGGCGGGGTAGCCGCGGGCGTCGGCGGCGCCGAGCGCGTCGACCACGGCCTGCGGGGGCGGGTCGAACGGCGTGCCGATGCTCAGGTCGACGGCGCCGCCCTCGTGCTCGGCGGCGACGGCGCGGAGGGGGTCGAGCCGGTCGTAGGGGTACGGCGGCGGGACGAACGGGGCCGGCCTGCTCACCCCTCCCCCTCGACCTCGAACTCGCGGAACTGGGCCCGGGAGCCGGCGTCGAGGCGGGCCTGCACGACGGTGCCGGTGTCCCCGTGGGTCTCCACCAGCACCTCGCCCTCGCGGTGCACGGCGGCCAGGGCGTCGGCGCGGCCGTACGGGATGGACAGCTCGACCACCGGCTGCATGGCGCGCAGGTGGGTGCCGAGCGTGGCGAGCAGCTCGTCGACGCCCTCCCCGGTGGCGGCCGAGAACGCGACCGAGCCCGGGTACCGGCGGACCAGCGCCGCCGCGGTCTCGGGGTCGAGGTCGGACTTGTTGAAGGCGAGCAGCTGGGGCACTCCGCCGGCCTCGATCTCGCGCAGCACGGTGTGGACGGCCTCGATGTTGCCGGCCACGTCGACAGCGGTGGCGTCGACGACGTGGAGCAGCAGGTGGGCGTCGGCGGCCACCTGGAGGGTGGACTTGAACGCCTCGACCAGCTGGTGGGGCAGCTTGCGCACGAACCCGACGGTGTCGGTGAGCAGCACGGACTCGCCGCCGGGCAGGTCGAGGCGGCGGGTGGTGGCGTCGAGCGTGGCGAAGAGGCGGTCCTCGACCAGCACGCCCGCGTCCGTGAGCCGGTTCAGCAGCGTCGACTTGCCGGCGTTGGTGTAGCCGACGATCGCGACCCGCTGCGTGCGAGCCTCCTTGCGCCGCTTGCGCTGGGTGTCGCGGTGCTGCTGGATGTCCTTGAGCTCGGCCTCGAGGCGGTGGATGCGGCGGACGAGGCGGCGCCTGTCGTTCTCGAGCTGGGTCTCGCCGGGGCCGCGGGAGCCGATGCGGGCGCCGCCCGCCGACATGCCGCCCGCCTGCTGGGAGAACGTCTTGCCGGTGCGCCGCAGGCGGGGCAGCCGGTAGCGCAGCAGGGCCAGCTCGACCTGGGTCTTGCCCTCGAGGCTGGCGGCGTTCTGGGCGAAGATGTCGAGGATCACGGCGGTGCGGTCGATGGCCGTGCGGCCGAGCAGCTTCTCGAGGTTGAACTGCTGGGCCGGGCTGAGCTCGTTGTCGAACACGACGGTGTCGCAGTCGGTGGCGAGGGCGACCTCCTTCAGCTCCTCGGCCTTGCCCTTGCCGATGAAGGTGGGCGGGTCCGGGTGCTGCCGGCGCTGCACGACGCGGCCGACCTCGTCGGCGCCCGCGGTCTCGATCAGCGCACTGAGCTCGTCCAGGCCGCGCTCGGTCTCGTCCGGGTGGTCCGGTGGCAGCGTGACGCCGACCAGGACGATCTTCTCCCGGATCCGGCGATCGATGAGCGTGTCGGTGAGGGCATCGGTCAAGGCGCCCATCCTCCCATCACAGCGGCCACTCCACGGCGGCGACCGCCACGACCGGCACGGTGAGGTGCGCGACCCCGTCGCCGCCGGCGGCCAGCTCGACGGTCGCCGGGCCGCCCGGCTGGTGCACCACGACGGTGCGGGGAGCCAGCTCCCACCGGTGCGCAGCGGCCGCGGCGGCGACGGCTCCCGTGCCGCAGGCGAGCGTCGGACCCACGCCGCGCTCGTAGACGAGCATCGTGACCGCGCCGGGGTCGCCGGGCAGGAGCAGCTCGACGTTCGTCCCGCCGGGGGTCGCGGCGTTGATGCGCTCGCCCACCTCGACCAGGTCGGGGACGTCGTCGGCGTCGGCGACGTGGCACACCACGTGGGGGTTGCCCATGTCGACCTGCACCGCCGCCAGGATCCGGCCGTCGGTCCACTCCGGCAGGTCCGAAACGATGTGCGGCGTGCCCATGGCGACCCGCATGCGGTGCCGGTGCGACGCCGGGGACTCCACCACCGTGACCGTCCGGGGGCCGGCGTCGGTGTCGACCTCGACCACCCCGTCCGGCGCCAGCCCGGCGCGGACGACCGCCTGGGCCAGGCAGGAGATCCCGTTGCCGCTCATCTCGGCCCGGGACCCGTCCTCGTTCCGCAGCTCCATGGCGACGCGCCCGCTGCCGGCGACCGGCGTGACCCGGATGAGCCCGTCGGCGCCGACGCCGCGGTGGCGGTCGCACACGGCCACGGCGATGTCCTCGTCGATCGGCTGGGCGTCGTCGCGGTCGAGCAGGACCAGGAAGTCGTTGCCGAGGCCGTGGTGCTTCGTCAGGCGCATGGGAGCGTCATTCTGCCGGGGCCTCGAGGGCCTGCCGCACGCGTTCGACGTGGTCGGCCGGATCGCCCGCCACGTCGACCCAGTGGATCCGTGGGTCGCGCCGGAACCACCGCTCCTGGCGACGGGCGAAGCGCCGGGTCCGGCGCACTGCCAGGTCGAGCGCGTCGTCGAGGCTGCACTCGCCCCGGACGTGCGCCGCCAGCTCCTTGTACCCGAGGGCCTGGCCCGCCGAGCGGGACAGGGGTCGGGGCGCCTCGACCAGGCGCCGCACCTCGTCGAGGAACCCCTCGTCGAGCTGGCGGCGGTAGCGCTCGGCGATGCGCTGGTCGAGCGCGGCCCGCTCCCACCGCAACCCCACCAACCGGAAGGGGGTCGGCGCGTGGGCGTCCAGCCCCGGCCCGAACGACGAGAACGGGCGGCCGCTGCCGACGGTCACCTCGAGGGCCCGCACCACCCGCCGACGGTTGGTGGGCTCCATCCGGGCCGCGGCCGCCGGGTCGAGCTCGGCCAACCGGCGGTGCAGGGCCTCGACGCCCCCCTCGTCGGCCTCGGCCTCCAGGCCGGCGCGCACGTCGGGGAACTGGCCGGGGAGGGTGAGGTCGTCGACGACGGCGCGCAGGTAGAGGGCCGTGCCCCCGACGAGCAGGGCGCGCCGGCCCCGGGACCCGATGTCGGCGATGGCGGCCCGGGCATCGGCCTGGAACCGGGCCAGGTCGTGGTCCTCCCACGGGTCGACCAGGTCGAGGAGGTGGTGGGGCACCTCGGCCCGCTCCCGCGCCGTGGGCTTGGCCGTGCCGACGTCCATGCCGCGGTACACCTGCATGGAGTCGACCGTCACCAGCTCCCACGCCGGATCGGCGAGGGCGACGGCGTGGGCGATCGACGACTTCCCCGAGGCCGTCGGGCCGATCAGGGCGGCGTGCCCGACCACGTCAGCCGGCGGCGACGGGGATGCGGGTCTTGTGGGCTGCGACGTGGACGACGTCGCGCAGCTCGCCCTGCAGGTGGTGGGCTGCGGCGGCGGTGACCTCGACCAGGGCGTAGGAGCCGGTGCGGATCGGCGCGGGCGACGGGAAGTGGATCAGCTTGTTCTGGGCCGTGCGCCCGGTGAGCACCCCGGGGTCCTTGCGGCTGGGGCCCTCGACCAGGACCTCCTCGACCCGGCCGATCCGGGCCTGGTGCTTGCGCAGGCCGGACCGCTCGACCACCGCGCGGAGCCGCTCGTACCGCTCGCCCACGAGGGCGGGGTCGACGAACCGGTCGACCAGCTCGGCGGCCTCGGTACCGGGACGGGGCGAGAAGATGAAGGTGTAGGCCGAGTCGTACTCGGCCTCGGCGGCCACGGCGAGCGTGGCCTCGAAGTCGGCGTCGGTCTCGCCCGGGAAGCCGACGATGATGTCGGTGGTGAGGGCCAGGTCGGCGATGTCGGCCCGGGCGGCACGGACCCGCTCGAGGTAGCGCTCGGCCGTGTAGCCGCGGTGCATGGCGGCCAGGATGCCGTCGGAGCCCGACTGCAGCGGCAGGTGCAGGTGGTTGCAGACCTCGTCGTGGCGAGCCATGGCGGCGATGGTCTCGGGGCGCAGGTCCTTGGGGTGCGGGCTCGTGTAGCGGACGCGGCGGATGCCGTCGACGCCCGCCGTGGCGGCGAGCAGGTCGGCGAACAGGGGCCGGACGCGCACGTCCTGGCCGGCCTTGCGGGCGGCCAGGGTCAGGTCGCGCCCGTAGGAGTTCACGTTCTGGCCGAGCAGGGTGACCTCGGTGACGCCGTCGGCGACCAGGCGCTCGACCTCGGCCACGATGTCGTCGAAGGGCCGGCTCAGCTCGGGGCCGCGCACGGCGGGCACGATGCAGAAGGCGCAGCTGTTGTCGCAGCCGATCTGGATGGTGACCCAGGCGGCGTAGGGCAGCTCGCGCGCGGTGGGCAGCGCGCTCGGGAACTCGGCGTGGTCGGCGTCGACGGCCTCGATGATCTCGGTGATCGGGCCGTCCTCGCGGGCGGCGCGGAGCAGGTCGACCGTGCGGCCCACGTTGTGGGTGCCGACCACGACGTCGACGTGCGGGGCGCGCTGCTGGATCAGGTCCCGGTCCTTCTGGGCCAGGCACCCGGCGACGACGATCTCCATCCCGGGGTTGGCGTCCTTGACCGACTTGAGGTGGCCGAGGTTGCCGTAGAGCTTGTTGTCGGCGTTCTCCCGGATGCAGCAGGTGTTCAGGACCATCACGTCGGGCTGCTCGTCGTCGGCGGCGAGGCGCAGGCCGTCGGCCTCGAGCATGCCGGCGATGCGCTCGGAGTCGTGCTCGTTCATCTGGCACCCGTAGGTGCGGACTCGGTAGGTGCGCGACGTCATGGCGACCGCGAGGCTACGCCCCGGCCCGGCGGGGCCAGAAGGCGAGCGGTCAGCCGTCGAGGGCGACGGCGGGGGCGACGATCGGCTCGAGGTCGAGCACGTCGACGACCGCCGCGGACGGGGTCGCGTCGCGCCGGTCCTCGACGCGCAGCCGGATGGCCGTGCGGCGCTCGCCGTTGATGGTGATGTCGGCGAACTCGGGCACGCACACGAGCTCGATGCCGCTGGCCGCCACGTAGCCACGGGCGATGGCCACGGCCTTGATCGCCTGGTTGAGGGCACCGGCGCCCACCACCTGGACCTCGACCGCGCCCTGCGAGCGCACGACGCCGGCCATGGCCCCCGCGACCGAGTTCGGGTTCGACCTCGTCGAGACCTTGAGCTGTTCCATGATCCGCCGCCCCCCTCAGGAGCTCGTTCCCCAGTGCCGCCTTCTTCGACGCCTGCGGACCGTGATCCTCCCGCCGGACCGGATCTCCGGCCCGGCGGGGTGCGGGTCAGGAGCTGCGCCGAGAGGTCACGTCATCCTGCGGCTCGGTCTGGCGGCTTCGCCGCCGTCGGGCACCGTGTCCCTGGGTCGCCTCGCCTCCGGCTCGGCTCAATCGTCCAGGGAGATGGGGGCGTCGAGGTCGATGTCGAGATCGTCCTCGGCGCCCTCGACCTCGTCGCTCGGGTCGATGCCCACCTGCTGGCGGATGCGCTCGGAGATCTCGACCATGATCTCGGGGTTCTCGCCGAGGAACGTCTTGGCGTTCTCCCGGCCCTGGCCCAGCTGCTCGCCCTCGTAGGTGTACCAGGCACCCGACTTCTTCACGAGGCCGAGGTCGACGCCGATGTCGAGCAGCGAGCCCTCGCGGCTGATGCCCTTGCCGTACATGATGTCGAACTCGGCCTGCCGGAAGGGCGGGGCGCACTTGTTCTTGACCACCTTGACCCGGGTGCGGTTGCCCACGACCTCGGCGCCGTCCTTCAGGGACTCGATGCGGCGGATGTCGAGGCGGACCGAGCTGTAGAACTTCAGCGCCCGGCCGCCGGGCGTGGTCTCGGGCGAGCCGAACATCACGCCGATCTTCTCGCGCAGCTGGTTGATGAAGATGCAGATGGTCTGGGACTTGCTCAGGTTGCCGGTGAGCTTGCGCAGGGCCTGGGACATGAGGCGGGCCTGCAGGCCCACGTGCGTGTCGCCCATCTCGCCCTCGATCTCGGCCCGGGGGGTGAGGGCGGCGACCGAGTCGATGACGATCACGTCGATGGCGGCGGAGCGCACGAGCATGTCGCAGATCTCGAGGGCCTGCTCGCCCGTGTCGGGCTGGGAGATGAGGAGCTCGTCGACGTCGACCCCGATGGCCCGGGCGTAGACCGGGTCCATGGCGTGCTCGGCGTCGATGTAGGCGCAGATGCCGCCGTTGCGCTGGGCCTCGGCCACGACGTGCATGGCGAGGGTGGACTTGCCCGAGGACTCCGGGCCGTAGATCTCGGTGACGCGGCCCCGGGGCAGGCCGCCGATGCCGAGGGCGAGGTCGAGCGCCAGGGCGCCGGTGGCGATCGACTCGATGTTCATCGAGCCCTTCTCCCCCATCTTCATGACGGCGCCCTTGCCGAACTGCTTCTCGATGTTCCCGAGGGCCATCTCGAGTGCCTTGTCTCGCTCCATTGCTGATCCGTTCCTTTCGAGGTCCGGCCCCTGCGGGACCGGGTGGTGGGCTGCCGGAGCAGCGAGTGCGTCTGCCGGGTGAAGCTACGGACGGGGTCTGACAGGAACCCCGGACCGGGTGCGAACGACAGCAGCGTAACTTCGAACGGGCGTTCGGGCAAGCACCTCTCGCAGAAACCTCGTTGTCGGATCCGATAACATGAGGTCATGGACGTCGCCACCTTCCTGCGCCGCTGTCGGTCCGACGCCGGCCTCACCCAGCGCCAGCTGGCCGAGCGGGCCGGCACGTCCGCCGCAGCCGTGTGCCACTACGAGCGCGGCACCCGCATCCCCCGGGCCGACACCCTCGTGCGGCTGGTGGCCGCCACCGGCGCCACCCTGGCCTGGACCGCCCGGCGCTTCCCCGCCGACCCCGCCACCCTCGACGCGCTCGAGGACAACGGAGAGGCCCTCGCCGCCGTGCTCGACCTGGCCGAGCACCTCCCCCGCCGGCCTCGGCCCGGGTCCCTCGAGGCGCCCGTGCTGGCCGCGCTCGCCGCCGGCCCGTGACCCTCACCGAGCGCATCGTGGCGCTGCACGCCGCCCTGGAGGGCGCCGGCATCCCGCATGCGTTCGGCGGCGCGCTCGCCCTCGCCTTCTGCACCGCCGAGCCCCGCGGCACCCAGGACATCGACGTCAACGTGTTCCTGGCCCCCGACGAGGTCGACCGGCTCCTCGCCGCCCTGCCCGACGGGGTGCGGGTGGGCGACGCCGAGCGGGCCCTGCTCGGGCGCGACGGCCAGGCCCGCCTGTGGTGGGACGCCACGCCGGTCGACGTGTTCCTCTCGAACCACCCCTTCCACGACCACGCCGAGGCCGACCGCCGTCACGTGGCCTTCGCCGGCATCGAGCGCCTCCCGGTGCTGGCCTGCCAGGACCTCGCCGTGTTCAAGGCGTTCTTCGCCCGGCCCAAGGACGTCGTCGACGTGGCCACGATGGTGGCGCTCGGCTCGGTCGACCTGGCCGACCTCGAGCGATCCGTGGGCGCGCTGCTCGGCGACGACGGGCAGCGCGCCCGGTTCTTCGAGCGGGTGGCCGAGGCGGTGCCGGAGATCTAGGTGGCCAGCAGCCGGCGCCGCAGCCCGTCGAGCAGGGAGATGGTGGCGAACTGGCGGACCCGCTCGCGGTCGCCGGGCAGCTGGATCCGGCGCACCTCCACGTCGCCCTGCACGTCGCTGGCCAGGAAGACGGTCCCGACCTCGTGGCCGTCCTGGGTGTCGGGGCCGGCGACGCCGGTGACGCCCAGGCCGACGTCGGCGCCGAGCACACGGCGGGCGCCGGCGGCCAGCGCGGCGGCGGCCTCCTCGGACACGACGGGGCCCTCGGGCACGCCGAGGACGTCGAACTTCACCTCCGACGCGTAGGCCACCACCGAGCCCCGGAACCAGGCGCTCGCCCCCGGGACCGACACGATGCGGGCTGCGACGAGCCCGCCGGTGACCGACTCGGCGAGGCCGAGCGTGAGCCCGCGCTCGAGGAGCAGGGAACCGACGGCGTGCTCCATCGTCTCGCCGTCCACCCCGAAGACCACCTCGCCGAGGACGTCGCGCACGGCGCGGTCCTCGGCGTCGACCAGGGCGAGGGCACCGGCCTCGTCGTCGCCCCGAGCCGTGATCCGGACCCGGATGCCCTCGATGCCCGAGGCGTTGAAGGCGAGCGTCGGCGCCGGGGTGCCGGCGGCGTGGGCCTCGTCGAGGACCCGGATGCGGCCGTCGAGGAGCTCGGCGAGGGCGGACTCGGACTCGCCCCAGGTGCGCAGGGTGCGCGACACGATCGTGGACGTGTCCCCGGAGCGGGCCCGCAGGTCGGGGACGACGGCCCGCAGCACCATCTCCTGCATCTCGTGGGGCACGCCAGGGACGGCGTAGACGACCTTGCCGTCACCGAAGGGGCAGATCAGGCCGGGCGCGGTGCCGCGCGTCTGGGGGATGACCGTGGCGCCGGCGGGCACGTCGGCCTGGCGCAGGTTGTTGTCCGCCATCCGCCGGCCCCGGGATGCGAACAGGTCGCGGATGACGTCCTCGACGGCCGGGTCGCGCACGAGCTCGACGCCCATCACCTCGGCGATGGCCTCGCGCGTCACGTCGTCCTGGGTGGGGCCGAGGCCGCCGCAGCAGATCACCGCGTCCGCACGGTCGAGGGACTCGCGCAGGCAGGCGACCATCCGGTCGTGGTTGTCGCCGACCCGGACCGAGCGCAGGCAGTCGATGCCGGCGAGGGCCAGCTGCGACCCGATCCACGAGGAGTTCGAGTCCACGACGGTCCCGAGGAGCAGCTCGGTCCCGATGGCGACCACCTCACAGCGCATGGGGCGACCGTACTCGCCGGCCCGCACGGGCTTGAGTGAGTGAGCCCTCACTCAGATATGGTCGGGGAGGTGCCGCCCGCCACCTCCACCCGCCGCTCCGCCCGGGCGGCGGCGCTCCCGCCGGACGAGCGCCGCTCGGCCATCGTCGCGGCGACCATCCCGCTCGTGGCCGCCCACGGGGATGCGGTCACGACCCGCCAGATCGCCGACGCCGCCGGCATCGCCGAGGGCACGATCTTCCGGGTCTTCGACGACAAGGACGCCGTCATCGCCGCCGTCCTCGACTCCGTGCTGGACCCGGCGCCGCTCGACGAGGCGATCGCCGCCATCGACGCCACCCTCCCCCTCGAGCAGCGGCTGCTGGCCGCCGTGTCCCTGCTGGCCGACCGGACGCTGAAGGTGTGGGGCATCGTGAGCGGCATCAGCCCACGCCACCAGGAGCACGCCCGCCAGCCGCTGGCGGACAGCGGCGCCCTGGTCGCCCTGCTCCGACCCGACGCCCGGCGCCTCCGCCTCGATCCGCTCCTCGCTGCCCGCACGCTGCGGGCCATGGCGCTGGCGCTCACGCACCCGCTGCTCACCCCCGAGCCCTTCGAGCCCGACGAGATCGTGGCCACCTTCCTCCACGGCGCGCTCGCCACGGACGATCGGGGCGACCGGTGCTGATCCGCCTGCTGCGCTCCCACCTGTGGCCGTACCGCCGGGTCCTCGCGCTCGTGCTGGTGCTCACCATCGTCCAGACGTCGGCGGCGCTGACCCTGCCGACGCTCAGCGCCGACCTCATCGACCAGGGCGTGCTGGCGGGCGACAACGGCTACATCCGCTCCACCGGCGCGGTGATGCTCGGCTTCACCGTCGTCCAGATCGTCTTCGCCATCGTGGCCGTCTGGTACGGCGCCCGGACGGCCATGCAGTTCGGCCGGGACGTGCGCCGCGACCTGTTCCACCGGGTCACCGGCTTCTCGGCCCGCGAGGTCGGCCTGCTCGGCGCCCCGTCGCTGATCACCCGCATCACGAACGACGTCCAGCAGGTCCAGATGGTCGTGGTGATGGGCTGCACGATGCTCATCCAGGCCCCGATCACGCTGGTCGTCGGCGTCGTGATGGCCCTGCGCGAGGACGTGGGCCTATCCGTGGTGCTCGGCGTGTCGATGCCGGTGGCCGTGATCCTGCTCGGGGGGGTCGTGGCCCGCATGGTGCCGGCCTTCCGCGTGATGCAGGAGCGCATCGACGAGGTCAACCGCATCCTGCGCGAGCAGATCACCGGGGTGCGGGTCGTCCGGGCCTTCGTGCGCGAGGAGCAGGAGGAGGCCCGCTTCGCCGTCGCCAACCACGAGCTGACCGACACCTCCCTGCGCGCCGGGCGGTTGATGGCGGCGATGTTCCCCACCGTCACGCTGCTCATCAACGTGTCGAGCGTCGGCGTCCTGTGGGTCGGGGCCGACCGCATCAGCGACGGCAGCCTGCAGGTGGGCTCGCTCGTCGCCTACCTGAGCTACCTCATCCAGATCCTGATGGCCATCGTGATGGCCACCTTCATGGTGTCGATGATCCCCCGGGCCGCCGTCGCCGCCGGTCGCATCCAGGAGGTCTTCGAGACCGACAGCTCCGTCGTGCCCCCCGCCGACCCGGTGCGACAGGTGCCCCGGCACGCCACGGTCGAGCTGCGCGACGTCGCCTTCGGGTACCCGGGGGCCCAGGAGCCCGTGCTCCGGGACATCAGCTTCACGACCGGACCGGGGCAGACCACGGCCGTCATCGGCAGCACGGGCGCGGGCAAGACGACCCTCGTCGGGCTCGTCGCCCGGCTCTTCGACGCCACCAGCGGCCAGGTGGTCGTCGACGGCGTCGACGTGCGCGACCTCGACCCCGAGATCCTCTGGCAGGTCATCGGCTACGTGCCCCAGCGGCCGTACCTGTTCTCGGGCACGATCCGCTCGAACCTGCAGTACGGCCGCCCCGACGCCACCGACGTCGAGATGTGGGAGGCCCTCGAGATCGCCCAGGCCGCCGACTTCGTGCGGGCCATGCCCGACGGCCTCGACAGCCCCATCGAGCAGGGCGGCACCAACGTCTCGGGCGGCCAGCGCCAGCGGCTCTCCATCGCCCGGGCCCTGGTCCGGCGGCCGGAGGTGTTCCTGTTCGACGACTCGTTCTCGGCGCTCGACGTGGCCACCGATGCCCGCCTGCGCTCGGCCCTGCGGCCCCACACCCGCGACGCCGCCGTGATCACCGTCGCCCAGCGCGTGTCGACGATCATCGACGCCGACCAGATCCTCGTGCTCGAGGACGGCCGCATCGTCGGGCGGGGACGCCACGACGAGCTGCTGGAGAGCTGCCCCACCTACGCCGAGATCGTGGCGTCACAGATCGGCGAGCACGCAGAGGAGGTCGTGTGAGCGACGGACGGACGGGAGACGGCGCCGAGCCCGGCGACGAGGAGCTGACCGAGGAGGAGATCCGCAACCTGCGTCCCGAGGAGACCAGCGCGGGCCCGCGCTGGGGCTCGGTGGCCGTGCCCGCCGAGCGCTCGGGCGACTTCGGCGCGGCCGTCCGCCGCCTCTGGGGGATGCTGCGCGCCGACCAGCTCCGCCTGATCGCGGTGGCGCTGCTGGCCGTGACCAGCGTGGTCCTGGTCGTCATCGGCCCCCGCCTGCTCGGCGACGCCACCGACATCATCGTCGACGGCGTGCTCCAGCCCGGGGGGATCGACACGGGCGCGCTGCACCGCAAGCTCCTGGAGATCGCCGCCATCTACGGCGGCGCCTGGGTGCTCGGCTACGGCCAGGCCTACGTGCTCGCCGGCGTCGTGCAGCGCACCATGCACCGCCTGCGGGAGGCCGCCGAGCAGAAGCTGCACCGCCTGAGCCTCGCCCACGTCGACCACCAGCAGCGCGGCGACCTGCTGAGCCGGGTCACGAACGACATCGACAACATCGCCCAGAGCCTGCAGCAGACGATGAGCCAGATCCTGACGTCGACGCTGACCCTGCTCGGCGTCCTGGTGATGATGCTGCTGATCTCGCCCCTGCTCACCGCCGTCGCCCTCATCACGGTGCCGGTCTCGCTCGTGCTGATGAAGCAGATCGCGTCCCGGGCCCGGCCCCGCTTCCTCGACCAGTGGCGCCTCACCGGCACCGTCAACTCCCAGGTCGAGGAGGCCTTCACCGGCCACGTGGTCGTCAAGACCTTCGGCCGCCAGCGCGAGGTCGAGGAGCGCTTCCGCGCCGAGAACGACGGCCTGTACGACGCCAGCTTCCGCGCCCAGTTCCTGTCCAGCCTGATGCAGCCGGCGATGATGTTCCTCGGCAACGTGCAGTACGCCCTCATCGCCGTCGTGGGCGGCCTGCGCATCTCCACCGGCGCCATCACCCTCGGCGAGATGCAGGCGTTCATCCAGTACGCCCGGCAGTTCTCCCAGCCCCTCACCCACCTGGCCTCGATGGCCAACGTGTTCCAGTCGGGCATCGCCTCGCTCGAGCGCGTCCTCGAGCTGCTCGACGAGGACGAGCAGGTGCCCGACCCGCCGATCGACGCCACCGCGCCCGTCCCGCCGCTGCGAGGCCGGATCGCGTTCGACCGGGTGCGCTTCTCCTACGACCCGGCCACGCCGCTCATCGAGGACCTGTCCCTCGTGGCCGAGCCGGGCCAGACCGTGGCCATCGTCGGCCCCACCGGCGCGGGCAAGACCACCCTCGTGAACCTCATCATGCGGTTCTACGAGCTCGACGGCGGCTCGATCTCCCTCGACGGCCGGGACCTGGCAACCCTGCCCCGCCACGCCATCCGCTCGCGCGTCGGCATGGTCCTCCAGGACACCTGGCTCTTCGGCGGCACGATCCGGGAGAACATCGCCTACGCCCGGCCCGACGCCACCGAGGAGGAGATCCTGGCCGCGGCCCGGGCCACCTACGTCGATCGGTTCGTCCACTCGCTCCCCGAGGGCTACGACACCGTCATCGACGACGACGGCAGCAACATCAGCGCCGGCGAGAAGCAGCTGCTCACCATCGCCCGCGCCTTCCTGGCCGACCCGGCCATCCTGATCCTGGACGAGGCCACCAGCTCGGTGGACACGCGCACCGAGGTGCTGATCCAGGAGGCCATGAACGCCCTCCGGGTCGACCGCACCAGCTTCGTCATCGCCCACCGGCTCTCGACGATCCGCGGCGCAGACGTGATCCTGGTGATGGAGGACGGCCGCATCGTCGAGCAGGGGTCCCACGCCGAGCTGCTCGGCCGGGAGGGTGCCTACGCCGCCCTCTACCGGGCGCAGTTCGCCGGCGCCGCCACCTGAGCGGCGCTCGCCCTCAGGTGCGGTCGCCGGTGTGGCTCAGCGAGCGGGCGCCGTCGGTGACGTAGGAGATCCCGGTGCCGATGGTGAGCACGACCGCGGCCCACAGCACGGAGACGTGGAGCCACTCGGCGTCCTGGTTCACGACGGGAAGCAGGGCGAGGGCGATGGCCAGCTCCTGCACGACGGTCTTGACCTTGGCCGAGTAGCGAGCGGGCACCGCGATGCCCCGCCTGGCGTACCACGAGCGGAAGAGCGAGATGCCGACCTCGCGCACGGTGATGAGCAGGACCGGCACCCACCAGAAGGTCCCGGACACCACGAGCGCCCAGGCGGCGCCGAGCACCAGCACCTTGTCGGCGAGGGGGTCGAGGAAGGCGCCCGAGCGGGTGGTGCCGTGCTTGCGGGCGAGGTGGCCGTCGACGCCGTCGCTGCCGGCGAGCACGATCCAGGCCACGACCGCCCAGTACGAGGCCCCGCCGCTGGCCACGAAGCCGAGGAACGGGATCGACAGGGCCATGCGGGCGACGGTGATGGCGTTGGCCGGGGTGGCCAGGGCGGACGCCCCGTAGCGCATGCGGTCGGCGGCGTCGCTCACGACGACCGCTCCGCACCTGCCGCCGCTGCGATGGGGAGCCGGGCGTGGACCTCGGGCCCCTCGGCGGCGACGACCTCGACGTCGACGATCGTGCCGACCGCCAGGTCCGCCGGCACCGTGATGATGCCGTCGATCTCGGGCGCCTCGCGGTGGCTGCGGCCGACGCCCGGCTCGTCCACCAGGACCGAGACGGTGCGGCCGACGAGAGCGTCGCGCCGGGAGGCGGTGATGTCGTCCTGGAGGTCGCGCAGCTCGAAGAGCCGGTCGGCGACGAGGGCGTCCGGCACGGCGCCGTCGAGGTCGGCCGCGTACGTGCCGTCCTCGGGCGAGTAGCGGAAGAACCCGCACCAGTCGAGCTGGGCCTCCTCCACGAAGGCCAGCAGCGCGTCGTGGTCGGCCTCGGTCTCGCCCGGGTAGCCGACGATGAAGTTGGAGCGGAAGGCGGCGTCGGGCTCGCGCTCGCGGATGGCGTGGATGCGCTCGAGGTACGTGGCCCCGTCGCCCCAGCTGCGCATCCGCCTCACGAGCGGGCGGGACACGTGCTGCAGCGACAGGTCGAAGTACGGGACGCCGGTGCGGCAGATGGCGTCGATCAGGGCGTCGTTCAGCTCGGAGGGGTACAGGTACAGCAGCCGGAGGCGGTCGACCACGGACGCGAGGTCGTCGAGCAGCGGCACGAGCTCCCGCGCGCCCCGGCCCTGGTCGCGGCCGTAGGACGCCAGGTCCTGGGCGACGAGGACGACCTCGCGCACGCCGGAGGCCGCCAGCGACTCGGCCTCGGCCACGACGTCGGCCCGGGCCCGGGAGCGCTGCGGGCCCCGGAACGACGGGATGGCGCAGAACCCGCACTTGCGGTCGCAGCCCTCGGCGACCTTCACGTAGGCCCACGGCGCGGTGGCGGCCGGGCGGGGCATGTTGAGCAGGTCGAGGGCGGGCACCGAGGTGCTGCGGGTCGGGCCGAGGCCGATGGACACCGGGACCCAGCCGTGCCCCGAACCGGTGACCGGACCGCCGAAGCCGACCACCCGGTCGACCTCGGGCAGGGCCTCGGCCAGCTCGGCTCCGTAGCGCTCGGCCATGCAGCCGGTGACCACGACCTCGGCGCCGTCGCGACGGGCGTCGCTGAGCGTGAGGATCGTGTCGATGGACTCCTGGCGAGCCTCCTCGATGAAGGCGCACGTGTTGACCACGACCAGGTCGGCGTCGCCGGGCGCGTCGGCGGGGAGGTACCCGTCGGCCAGCAGCCGGCCGGTGACCTTGTCGGAGTCGACCGAGTTCTTCGGGCACCCCAGCGTCTCGACCCAGAACCGCTGCGCCATCGGGGACGAGGGTACCGGCGGCGCGCCGGGGTCCCCGATTCACGGCGACCCCCAGACCCTCAGCAGGTGTCCACCAGGCCCTGCTCCACGACCGCCGGCAGGACGCCCGCTCCGCCCACGACCACGGCCCGGGCCGTGGCCAGACGGCGGCACTCGGCGGCCGTCGACGGCGGGAGTCCGGTCGGGCTGGCCAGGAGGAGGGGCGCGCCGGCGACCGCGGCGACGGGCACGGCGGCCAGAGCGTCGGGGAAGTCGATGCCCGTCGCGACGAAGACCGTGGGCGCGCTCGGGAACACCGAGGCCGAGACGCGAGCGGCGGTCTCGTAGCGGTCCGCGCCCGCGATCCGCTCCACACCGCCATGGCCGGCCAGCGCTCGCAGCTGGTCCACGACATCGTCGGACACGGCGCCGGGACCGCCCAGCACGCGCACGCGCTCGGGGCGCAGCTCGGCCAGGACCGCCCGAACGGACTCGGGGAGCGACCTCGCCTCGGTCAGCACGAGCGGTCCCCCTTCGGCCGCGGCGGCGGCGCCTCCGGCGAGGGCATCGGGGAACGTGGCCCCGGTGGCCACGTATGCGACCGGCACGCCGGGCGAGAACGCCTCCCGCGCGATCGCTGCCGAGGTGGCGTAGCGGTCCGCGCCCGCGATCCGGGTGACGGGAGCGATCCCGCGCACCTCGTCCTCGACCCCCGCGGACACCGCTCGCTCGCCGCCCAGGACCACGACACGTGAGGGCCGGAGACGACGGAGCTCGGCGGCGGTGACGGCCGGCAGCGCACCCGGAGCGGTCAACAGGACCGGACCGCCCGCCGCCGCCGCCGCAGGCCCGGCCCCGAGGGCGTCGGCGAACCCTGCCCCGGAAGCCAGGTGGACCACGGGCACGCCGGCCGGGAAGGTCGCCGCCGACAGCGCCGCTGCCGTGGCGTAGCGATCGGCGCCGGCCCGCCGTTCCACGTCGACGACGCGGATCTGGGCCATCATCGAGTGGTCCTCGTGCTCGAGGATGTGGCAGTGGTACACGAAGGTCCCCGGGAAGCCCGAGAAGCGCGTCGCGAAGGTCACGGTCTCTCCCGGCCCGACCCGCACGGTGTCCTTCCAGCCCCGCTCGTTGCGCGGAGCGGCAGCCAGCCCGCGCGCCTCGACCTGGAACATGGCCAGGTGGAGGTGGAACGGGTGCTCGAAGGCCGAGTCGTTCACCAGGCGCCAGCGCTCCACGGTGCCGAGCCGGGCCCGGGCGTCGATGCGGTCGTGGTCGAACACCCGGCCGTCGAGCACCCACGAGCCGATGCCCTCGTCGAAGTGGAGCCGGATCTGACGCTCGACGGTGGGGTCGGGAAGATCCTCGATGGTGCGCAGCGTGGCCGGCAACGTCGTCGTCCCGCCGCCGCCCGACTCCACGTCGAAGCGGACCAGGCCGGTCCCGCTGATGCGGTCGCGCAGCACCACCTGTTGCCCCGGGTCCATCTGGCCGAAGTCGACCACCACCTCGGCGCGCTCGGCGACGCCCAGGCGGATGCTGGCCATGCTGACCGGCGCGTCGAGCAGCCCGCCGTCGGAGCCGACCTGCCACAGGGACCGACCCACCAGCTCCACGTCGTAGGGCCGTGCGTTCGAGCCGTTGACGATCCGGAACCGGTACGGGCGGCGCTGCACGGCGAAGGACGGCTGGGGGACGCCGTTCACCAGGAACACGTCGCCCAGGACGCCGTCGCGCGCCTCGGTCCCACCGGGATACACCAGCTGGCCGTCGGCGGCGAAGGTGCGGTCCTGGAGCAGCAGGGGCACGTCGAAGTCGCCGCTGGGAAGCCCGGCGCCGGCCTCGTCGTCGTCACGCAGCAGGTAGAGCCCGGCCAGACCGCGGTAGACGTTCTCCGCCGTCCGGTCCATGGCGTGATCGTGGTACCACAGCGTCGAGTGCGGCTGCGCGTTGGGGTACTCGTAGCGCCGTGACGCACCCGGGGCGATCACGTCCATGGGGTGGCCGTCGTGCTGGGGAGCGACGCGCCCGCCGTGCAGGTGCACCGCCGCCGGCGCCGGGAGGGAGTTGACGAAGGTGACCGACACCGGCCGACCGGACCGTGCCGCGATGGTGGGCCCGGGGAAGGTCCCGCCATAGCCCCAGACCGTGGTCTGGGTGCCGGGCACGATGGTGACCTGCGCCGAGCGCATCTCCAGCTCGTAGACGTCCGTGCCCCCGTCGGTGCCGACCGGCACGGCGAGGCGTGGGATGCGAAGCGCCTGTGCGTGGGGCGTGACCGACGGACTGGCCTGGGCCGCGATCAGCATCGGCTGCCCGGCAGCGCCGAGATCGCAGAAGGCGACAGCCTGCGTGGTCGAGGACGGCCGGGGTGGGCCGGCGAGGGCACCGATGCCCACCGCACCCATGGCCAGGAACCGTCGTCTGGTGAGCACCATCGCCTCCGCTCGCCGGCGGGACCCTCGTGCCGGGAGCCGCACACGACCCCCTTCCCACTGCCCGCAGTGCGGCTTATAGTGCACCAGATTGAGCGGGTGCAAAAGGGCGTCTGCCTCTTTGCGGGGACCTTGGAGGGGAACATGGGACGACGTCCTCTGGCGATCGTTGTCGCGCTCGCGGCGGCAGCGGTGCCGATCGCACTGGCGGCACCGGCCGCGGCAGCCGAGGTGCAGGTGACGATCGCGAACTTCGCCTTCGACCCGGATCCGGTCCAGGTCTCCGCCGGTGACACGATCACGTGGGCCAACACCGACCCGGGGCCCCACACCGTGTCGGCGAACGACGGATCCTTCACGGAGTACCTCGACGCCGGCGAGTCCTTCTCCATGGTCGTCGGCGAGGACGGCGAGATCGGCTACTTCTGCAAGCTGCACGGCGCGCCCGGCGAGGGCATGGCCGGCACGATCCTGGTGGGCGACCAGCCCCCGCCCCAGCCCGAGGACCTGACCGCGACCGACAACGTGGGCTCGTCGGTGGCCTGGAGCACCTCGAGCTTCCCGGACGGATCGACCTTCGCCGTGCTCGGCCGGGCCGACCTGTTCGCCGACTCCCTCGCCTCCAGCGGCGTGCAGGGCGCCCTCAGCGCCCCGCTGCTCCTCACCCCCAGCAGCTCGCTCGACCCCCGGGTGACAGCGGAGCTCGACCGGCTCGGGGCCTCCCGCGTCGCGATCATGGGAGGCACCGCAGCGATCTCCTCCGGGGTGGAGCAGTCGCTGCGCTCGGCTGGCTACGCCGTCGACCGCGTCGCCGGCACCGACCGCATCGGCACAGCGCTCGCTGCCGCCAAGGCGTACCACCCGGGCGCGCAGTCGGCGCTGCTCGTGCGGGCGTCAGGGTCCGGGACCCGGGCCTTCGCCGACACGCTGTCCGCCGGCGCGCTGGCCGCTTCGTCGGACCAGCCGGTGCTGTTGACGCCCTCCACCGGACTCGCCCCATCGGTCCGCGACCACATCGCCAGCCACGGGCTCGACACCGTGACCCTCATCGGCGGCGAAGCTGCGCTCTCGACTGCGGTCGAGGAGGCGGTGACGGCCACCGGTGCCGAGACCGAGCGCCTGGCCGGCCCGGACCGCTTCGCCACCGCCGCACAGGTGGCGGGCTCGACCGGTGGGGAGGAGTCGAGCCACATGGTGATCGTGGATGGCATGGCTGCGAATGCCTGGGCCGACGGGTTCCCCGCTGCATCCCGACGTGCGCCCGTGGTCCTGACGAACGGCGACGACCTACCGCCGGCGACCGCAGGCATGCTGATCGGCGGCGGACCCGCGCTGATCTGTGGCACCTCGGTCTCGGACACTGCGTGTGATCGGGCCAGGGAGGTGCAGACGATCCCGTTCGACCTTCCGGTGGCCGGCGCGATCCTCGACGATCAAGACACGGCGGTGGGCATCTACACCGCCAGCGGGACCACGACGGTCTGCTACGACCTGTTCCCGCCGGCGCCGGTGACCACGGCATCGCTGCAGTCGACCGATGGCACCGAGCTGTTGGCGCTGACCCTGGGGACCGGCCCGTTCGGCGACCCGTTCGGATGCAGCTTCGGGGTCCCCCCGACGCTCGTGGCCAACCTGTTGGCCAACCCGGGCGATCACCAGGTCGAGGCCGGCGGCGAGGTCGCCTCGGTCCTGGCCATCGACCTCCTCGGCATCTCCGAGATGCTCGGCGAGGCCGAGGTGCCCGGCCCCGGCGACCCGGACGCCTTCGCCGTGGGCTTCGCCTTCCGGGGAGCGACCCCGTCAGAGGTGTGCGTGGTGCTGGCCGTCTTCGGCCCGACGTCGACGCCGATCACCGCGGCGCACATCCACGAGGGCGGGTCTGACGTGGCCGGTCCGCCCGTCGTCACGCTGGAGGCACCCGTCGACGGTGGCTCGGCGAGCTGCTACACCACGACCGAGGCGTTGGTCGACGCCATCGCCGCCGACCCGGGTGGTTACTACATCAACATCCACACCGAGGGCCACCCGAACGGGGCGGTCCGCGGACAGCTCTTCAACCCCTTCGGCTGAGGGGCCGGTGAAGGCGCCGTGGACGCGATCCGGTCCACGGCGCCTCCGGGTCAGGCGGTGTGGGCGAGGCGGAGGCCCGGACGCGGCCAGGTGGTCTTCACCAGCTGCCCCGTGCCCGACAGCGTGATGTAGGCGGTGCGGAGGTCGTCGCCGCCGAAGCAGATGTTGGTGACGAGCGGGTCGGGGAAGGCGAGGTGCTCGACCGTCGCACCGTCGGGCGAGATGGACGTGATCCCCCCGTTGATGAGGGTGGCCACGCACACCCAGCCCTCGCCGTCGACGGCGAGGGAGTCGAGCAGCTGCATGCCGGGCAGGCCGGCGAGGAGGTGACCGCCGCCGGGGCCGGCCGGGTTGACCTGGGCGGCGTCGAGGGTGCCGGGCTCGCCGATGGGCCAGTGGAAGACCCGGCCGCTGTGGGTCTCGGCGGCGTAGAGGGTGGTGCCGTCGGGCGAGAGGCCGATGCCGTTCGGCGAGTCGACCGGGAAGACGACCTCGCGGCACGACGTGCCGTCCGGGGAGGCGTAGTGCAGGCCGGTGCGGTCCGAGGTGCGGTCGAGGCGCACGCCGTGGTCGCTGAACCAGAACCCGCCGTGGGCGTCGAAGACGATGTCGTTGGGGGCCCGCAGCGGGACGCTCGAGCCGTCGGCCGCCGTGGAGTGGGTGTACACGGTCTCGACCACGCCGCTGTCGAGGTCGAGGCGCTGGATGGAACCGCCGGTCCACGAGGCCGGGACGGGACCCGGGATGGTGAGGCCCATCACGTCCTCCCAGTGGAAGCACCCGCCGTTGTTGCAGACGTAGACCTTGCCGTCGGGACCGACCGCGGCGCCGTTGGGGCCGCCGCCCACGTCGAAGCGCTTGCGGACGCTGCCGTCGGCCTCGAGCCAGGTGAGCGTCCCCCGCTTGATCTCCACCAGCAGGACGGAGCCGTCGTCCATGGCGATGGGTCCCTCCGGGAACTGCAGGTCGGTGGCGATCGTGGTCACTTCGGCGGTCATGGGGCGATCTTGGCACGCCCGGCAACGGCGGTTTCCACCTAGGTTCCGGACATGCCCCGACTCACCGCCGACCAGATCGTCGAGTTCCTGACCGAGCCCGACCACCTGAGCCGCATCGCCACCGTCGACGCCGACGGTGCGCCCTCGGTGGCGCCGATCTGGTTCCTCTTCGACGACGACCGCATCTGGTTCACGCCCCGCGAGCGCTCCGCCTGGTGGCACCACATCCAGCGCGAGCCGCGCGTGGCCATGACCATCGACGAGGACGAGGCCCCCTACCGCAAGGTCTTCGTCAAGGGCACCGTGACCGTCGAGCACCCACCCGGCGAGGACGACGTCTGGCGGGCCCGCTACCGCGACATCGCCGTCCGCTACACCCCCGACGAGTTCGCCGACGCCTACATCAACGCCACCGTGCACGAGCCCCGGGCCCTGCTGTCGCTGCGGTGCGTGCCGTCGGAGGTCACCTCGTGGCGCATGCCGCTGGCCGGCGAGGACCCCGCCGAGGTGTGGGCGCCGCAGTACTACCACCGTCGCCCGGCGCCGGAGGAGTGGGTGCCGGAGCGCCGCGTCTAGGCGGTGGGTACGGTGCGCCGCTGATGCGCGCCGCCTTCGCCCGCCGTTACGACCGACTCACCGAGAAGCTGGAGGGCGCGTGGCTGCGCGACGCCCGCGCCGAGCTGCTCGCCGGTCTGACCGGCTCGGTCGTGGAGCTCGGGGCCGGGACGGGGCGGAACCTCGCCCACTACCCCGACTCGGTCGAGCGCCTGGTCCTCACCGAGCCGACGGCCGCCATGCGCGACCAGCTGCGGTCGAGGGTCGCCGAGGCCGGCCGCCCGTTCCCGGTGGAGATCGTCGACGCCACCGCCGACCGCCTGCCCATCGGCGACGGGACGGCCGATGCGGTCGTGTCCACCCTCGTGCTCTGCTCCGTCCCGGCCCTCGGCCCGGCCGTCGCCGAGGTCCGCCGGGTCCTCCGGGCCGGCGGCGAGCTGCGCCTCATCGAGCACGTGGCCGCCGAGAAGGCGTGGGCGCACCGGATCCAGACCCGCCTCGACCCGGTGTGGACCTGGATCGAGGGGTCCTGCCACCTGGACCACGAGACCCGCACGGCGCTGGCCGCCGGCGGGTTCGACGTCTCCGGTGTCTCGGAGTCGGTGCAGGCCGGCATGCCCCCGCTGTTCCACCGCATCGCCCGGGGCGTGGCCGTCGCCCCCTGAGGATCAGCTCTTGGAGAGCAGGTCGTCGAGCTCGGCCTCGGTCATCAGCACGTCGCGGGCCTTGGACCCGATGGAGGGGCCGACCACGCCGCGCTGCTCGAGGATGTCCATGAGCCGCCCGGCGCGGGCGAAGCCGACCTTGAGCTTGCGCTGCAGCATCGACGTGGAGCCGAGCTGGCTGCGCACGATGAGCTCCATGGCCTGGAGGGCGAGGTCGTCGTCGTCCTCGTCGCCGGTGCCGCCCCCGGGGAGCATCATCCCCGGCTCGCCGCCCTCGTCGCCCTGCACGTCCTCGACGTAGGTGACCTGCGGGGACTGGCGCTTCCAGTGCGCCGCGATGGCTCGCACCTCCTCCTCGGTGACCCACGAGCCCTGGATGCGGGCCGGGGTGGACGAGGTGGGGCCGAGGAAGAGCATGTCGCCCTTGCCCACGAGGCGCTCGGCACCGACCTGGTCGAGGATGACCCGGCTGTCGGTGGCGCTCGAGACCGCGAAGGCGAGGCGGGCGGGGACGTTGGCCTTGATGACGCCGGTGATCACGTTCACCGACGGCCGCTGCGTGGCGATGATGAGGTGGATGCCGACGGCGCGGGCCATCTGGGCGATCCGACAGATCGAGTCCTCGACGTCGCGGGCCGCCACCATCATCAGGTCGGCGAGCTCGTCGACCACGACGATGATGAAGGGCAGCCGCTCGTAGCGGTCGGGCCCGGGCTCGTCGGGGGCGCTCTCGGAGCCGACCAGGCGGCCCTGGTAGGCGGCCTCGGCCTCGTCGAGGTCGCCCCGGTCGAAGGCCTCGTTGTAGCCGGTGATGTCGCGGACGCCGACCTCGGAGAGCAGGTCGTAGCGGCGCTCCATCTCCTTCACCGCCCACGACAGGGCGTTGGCCGCCTTCTTCGGGTTGGTGACGACCTGGGTGAGCAGGTGCGGCAGGCCCTCGTACTGGCCCATCTCGACCCGCTTCGGATCGATGAGGATCATGCGCACCTGGTCCGGCGTGGAGCGCATGAGGATCGAGGTCAGGATCGAGTTGAGGCAGCTGGACTTGCCCGCGCCCGTGGCGCCCGCGATCAGGATGTGGGGCATCTGGGCCAGGTTCATCAGGTGCGACTTGCCGTTGATGTCGCGGCCCACGGCCACCTCGAGCGGGTGCTCGGCCTCCACGGCCTCGCGCGACATCAGGATGTCGCCGACGGTGACCAGCTGGCGGCGGGCGTTGGGGACCTCGATGCCGATGGCCTGCTTCCCCGGGATCGGCGCCAGGATGCGCACGTCGGGCGTGGCCATGTTGTAGGCGATGTCCTTGGCCAGGCTGGTGACCTTGTTGACCTTGACGCCGGGGCCGAGCTCGAGCTCGTAGCGGGTGACGGTGGGGCCCACGACCATGCCCACCAGGCGGGTCTCGACGCCGTGCTGGGCCAGGCTGGCCTCCAATCGGCGCCCGTCCTCCTCCACGGCCTTGCGGTCGACCTCCTGGCTGCCCGTGCGCACCAGCACCTTGGCCGGCGGGAGCTTCCAGTCGCCGACCGGCGCGGTCGGTCGCAGCTCGAGGCCGGCCGGGTCGGCGGTGCCGGCAGGGACGTGGACGGCCAGCTCGGTGGTGGTCTCGTCGACGGGCTCGGCCGGGAGCGGCTCGGGGTCGTCGTCGAGGTCGTACAGCGTGGTGTCGGGGCCGGCGACCGTGACGTCGAGCCCGGGCGCGGGCAGGTCGGCGGCATCGGCATCGGCGTCGCCGAGCGTGAACAGCGAGCGGCCCGTCGCCCGGAGCGTCTCGCCGAGGGGGCGGAAGGTGGCGACCGCACCGCCTGCGGCCACCCGGACCGGGATGCGGGTGATCACGAAGAAGGCGATGGCGAGCAGCGTGAGCAGCGCGACGACCGCGCCGCCGGTGGCGGCGACGGCGACGAGGGGCGCTCCCGTGGCCATGCCGAGCAGCCCGCCGGCGCTCCCCCACTCGTCGACGCCGGCGTCGAAGCCGGGCTGGCCCCGCAGGACGTGCAGCAGCCCGGTGACGGCGAGGGCGAGCAGGACGCCGCCGACCACGAGGTGGGCCCGCCCGAAGGTGCCCCGACCGGTCTGGGGGTCGTCGTCGCGCATGCAGGCCGCGCCGACCAGCACGAGCACAGGGGGGACGAGCACGCCCGCCAGGCCGGCGAAGCCGGAGGACAGGGTGGCGAACAGGCGGCCGGCGGGCCCGGCCACGTCGGCGTAGAGCCCGGCGGCGGCGATGACGCCCACGCCGATGAGCGCCAGGCCCAGCACGTCCGCCGAACGTCCCTCGAGCGCCGTCCCGACCGTGCCGCCGGCGCGTGCCGGCGCCTTCGCCGGGGTCCTCGCAGTGCTGCGCCGCTTGGCCGGCGGCTTCTTCTTCTGACTCGAGCGCGTGGCAGCCACAGTGCCCACAACGCTAACAGCAGCCACAGCAGCCACGGTGGAGGGGCGGGCCTCCCGGTTCGGGCCCGGACCGCTGCGGCCCGGGTCCGCGCGCGCTGCTACGCCTCGAGCACCACCGGGACGATCATCGGCTTGCGCTTGGTCTCGCGGTTGACGAAGCGGCCGGCGGCACGACGAGCGGCGCGCTGGATGGCCTCGATGTCGCTCGTGTCCTTGACCTCCGACACCGCCTTCTCGACCTCGTTGGCGCACTCGGCGAGCAGGCCCTCGGCCTCCTTCTCGTAGATCCACCCGCGCGTGACGATCTCGGGCCGGTTGAGCACGGCGCCGGTCTCGACGTCGACGGTGACGATGACCACGACGACGCCCTCCTCGGCGAGCACCTTGCGGTCGCGCAGCACGCCCTGGCCGACGTCGCCGATGATCCCGTCGACGTAGAGGTACCCGGCCGGGACCTTGCCGACCGCCTTGAGGCCGTCGTCGGTGAGCTCGAGCTGGTGGCCGTCCTCGCAGACCCACACGTGGTCCTGGGCGATGCCCATCTGGCGGGCGAGCTTGGCGTGGGCCACGAGGTGGCGGTACTCGCCGTGGACCGGGATGAACCACTCCGGCTTGGCGATCGAGTGGTACGTCTTGAGCTCCTCGGCCTTGGCGTGGCCGGTGGCATGGACGTCGGCGATGCCGGAGTACACGACCTCGACGCCCTGGCGGACGAGGCCGTCGATCACCTTGGAGACGTTCATCTCGTTGCCCGGGATCGGGTGCGAGCTGAGGATGACGGTGTCCTTCGACGTGAGCGTCAGCCACCGGCTCTCGGTGGCCGCCATCAGCGCGAGGGCCGACATGGGCTCGCCCTGGCTGCCGGTCGAGATGATGCAGATCTGGCCGGGCTCGTACTTGTCGATGTCCTCGATGTCGATGAGGCTGCTCTCGGGGATGTTCAGCAGCCCGAGCGAGCGGGCCAGCTTCACGTTCTTCTTCATCGACATGCCGAGGGTGGCGACCTTGCGGTCGAAGGCGATGGCGGCGTCGGCGATCTGCTGCACGCGGTGCACGTGGCTGGCGAAGCAGGCGGTGATGATGCGCCGGCCCTCGTGGGCGTGGAACAGGTCGTACAGGACCCGGCCGACGGTCGTCTCGCTGGCCGAGTGCCCCTTCTCCTCCGCGTTGGTGGAGTCGGCGAGGAGGAGCCGGATCCCCGGGTCCGTGGCCATGGCGCCGATGCGGGCCAGGTCGGTGAGGCGACCGTCGACCGGGGTCAGGTCGATCTTGAAGTCACCCGAGTGCAGGATCGTGCCCTGCGGCGTGTGGAACGCGGTGGCGAAGGCGTGGGGCACCGAGTGGGTCGCCGGGATGAACTCCACGTCGAAGGGCCCGATCTTGCGGCGCTCGCCGTCGCGCACCGGGATGAACTCGGTGCGGTCGAGCAGGCCGGCCTCCTCGATGCGGTTCTTGGCGAACCCGAGGGTGAGCTCGGAGCCGTAGAGCGGGAAGCTCACGTCACGGAGCAGGAAGGCGAGGCCGCCGGTGTGGTCCTCGTGGCCGTGGGTGAGGATCGCGCCCTCGACCCGGTCGGCGTTGTCGTACAGGTAGCTGAAGTCGGGCAGCACCAGGTCGACGCCCAGCATGTCCAGGTCGGGGAACATGAGCCCGCAGTCGATGAGCATGATCCGGCCGTCGACCTCGATGCAGGCGCAGTTGCGCCCGATCTCGCCGAGGCCGCCCAGGAACGTGATCTTCACGGGAGCAGGCATGGCCTCGCACGGTACCGGCCTGATCGCCGTGCGCCGTCAACGCCGCGGCCGGATCCGGACCGGGCCGGCCCTCAGGACAGGGAGTCCCAGAGCTCCTTCGCCCGCACCTCGAGGCCGTCCGGCGTGGGGCCCATCGGGGGCCGGCACTCCCCCGCCGGCAGGCCGAGCGTGCGCAGCATCGCCTTCGTCGGCACCGGGTTGGGCGCCTCGAGGGTGGACTCGAAGGCGTAGGAGGCGAGGAGGGTCTGGTTGATGCGCCTGGCCTCGGCGACGTCGCCGGCGTCGAAGGCGTCGAACATGGCCCGCAGCTGGGGTCCGGCCCAGTGCGACGCCACGCTGATGGCGCCGCGGGCGCCGACGGCCAGGAGCGGGAGGGTGAGGTTGTCGTCGCCGGAGTAGACGTCGAAGTCCTCGGGCGCCTCGGCCACCACCACCGCGGTCTCGGCGGGGCTCCCGGCGGCGTCCTTCAAGCCGACGATGCTCGGCACGTCGTGGGCCAGCGTGAGGATCGTCTCGCTGTCGATCTTGCGGCTGGCGCGGCCCGGGATGTCGTAGAGGATCACCGGCAGCGCGGTGGCCTCGGCGACCATGCGGAAGTGGCGCAGCAGGCCGGCCTGCGACGGCTTGTTGTAGTACGGCGTGACCACCAGGAGGCCGTCGACGCCGATGCCGGCCGCCGCTTCCGACTGCCGGATGGCGTGGGCGGTGTCGTTGGAACCGGTGCCGGCGATCACCGGCACGTCGACGGCCTGGCGGACCGCCCGGAACAGGTCCACCGACTCGGTGGCCGTGAGCGTCGGGGACTCGCCGGTGGTGCCGTTGACCACCAGGCCGTCGCTGCCGTGGTCGACCAGCCAGGAGGCCAGGCGCTGGGCGCCGTCGAGGTCGATGCGGCCGTCACCGTCGAACGGCGTGATCATGGCGGTGAGGACCCGGC
Organism: Acidimicrobiaceae bacterium; assembly: GCA_036675575.1. GTDB lineage: Bacteria > Actinomycetota > Acidimicrobiia > Acidimicrobiales > Salinilacustritrichaceae > Salinilacustrithrix. Next base: position 7,246 of record JAKFET010000138.1, on the reverse strand, counting down.
CGAAGCGGCTGGCTCGGAGTGCGCCCATCACGGGCTCCCTTCGGTGGTGCGGACCCGCCCCAGCGTGGCGAGCAGGTCCTCGTGCAGCTCGAACCAGCACGTGTGGTAGCTGGGGAACATCGGCTTTGTGAACCAATCGTGCTCGCCGGCGAGCACCTGGTCCAACGCATACCGGAGCCGGGTCTCGTGCCCGGCGAATCGGTCGAGGCCGTCGCAGAGCGAGGCGAGCACCGGTCGGACGTGGTGGTCGAGGGCGTCGAGGGCCTCCAGCACGGAGCCGTCGTGGACCGGGTCGGCGTGGTCGTTGGGCACCGTCGCCCCGTGGACCGTGCGCAGCTGCCACATGGTGCAGACGGTGAGGAGCTGGCGGTTGAAGGCGAGGAACTCCTCGTAGGCGGCCTCCACGTGGCGGCGCAGGCCGTGCCCGTCGAGCTCGTCGGCGAGGAGCTGCTCGCCCTCGGTCCGGCCCGCCGGCGTCAGGCTGAACCCGGGGAAGTGGCCCGACCGGTGCGCGACCAGGCCCTCGGCCTCGAGGGTCGCCAGCTGCCGACGCATCTCGTCGGGATCCGCCGCCATGTACGCCGCGACGTCGGCGGCCTCGCCCCGCCCGCGCAGGCGCAGGGCGTGCAGCGCGAGCAGCCGGGGCGACGATGCGACGGAGATCCCCCGATGGTACGGCCGCTCCGGCGCTACGCCGCCTGCCGGAGCGAGCGGTACAGCAGACGGGCGTCGCCGAGGCGGTGGCGCAGCTCCCGCTCCAGTCCGGCGATCGGGTACAGGTTCTGCGGGGCCCGGGCGTCCTTGTGGGCTTCGGAGGCGTAGCGGGGCAGGGCGAGCGTGCAGGCGTCGGCGACCGCCGCAGCCTCGGCGACGGTGCGGTCGGGACCGATCTCGCAGCGGACGATGCCGGCCCAGCCGTGCGACCGGTCGCCGGGGAGCCGCACGTACCAGGACCAGCGCCGGAACCGGTCGCCGATGAGCAGGACCGGCGTGCGCTGCCCCGCCTGCAGGGCGGGGATCACGTCCTGCACGACCGCGGGCAGGTAGGCGACGTGGTGGGTCTTCACGTAGCCGACGGCGTGGTCCATGCCCCGCCGCTCCCGGAGGGGCCCGTCGACCACGAGGAGGCAGTCGTCGGCGACGGGCGCCGAGACGGCGGCCTCGAGGTCGGCCATGGCGCCCTGCAGGGCCAGGGACAGGGCGTCGCCGCTGCTGTCGGTGACCGGGCACACGCCGAAGCGGCCGTGCCGGGTGGCGAGGGGGACGAGGTCCGGCGCGTCGGAGAACAGGCTGCGCCGGACCTGGGCGTCGACGACGCTGGCCGCACCGTTGCAGCGCACGACCCCGGCGGCGTAGCTGGCGCAGATCCCCTGGTGCACGGTGCCGCGGTCGGACTCGATCCACACCCTGGCCTCCACCCGGCGCACGCCGTCGACGAAGGCGATCTCGTGGGGCTCGACCGTGCCCGGAGCCGGCGAGCGGGCAGCCCACTGCTCCACCGGGACCTCGCACCCGGCGTCCACGGCGGCCTGGGTCTCGGCCATGACGTCCGGCCCGACCGAGCTGCCGTAGTCGGGTGCCCACTGCTCGACGGAGATCCGCATCAGACGTCGACCCGCTCGACCGTGGAGGACTCCACGCCGCGTCGGACCTCGAAGCGCACCGGCACCCGCTCGGCGAGCTCGCGCACGTGGGACACGACCCCGACCATGCGCCCGCTGGCGCCCAGCTCCTCGATGGCGGTGGCGACCACGTCGAGGGCCTCGGGGTCGAGCGTGCCGAAGCCCTCGTCCAGGAAGATCGCGTCGAGGCTGGCGTGACCCGTGCCCGCGAGCTCGGTGACCCGCTCGGCCAGCGCCAGGGCGAGGGCCAGGGACGCGAGGAACGTCTCACCGCCCGACAGGGTGCGCGCGAGGCGGCGCTCGTCGGCGTTGGCGTGGTCGATGACTTCGAACTGCTCCTTCGCGTCGATGGCCACCGCGTAGCGACCCGAGGACAGCTGCTCCAGGCGCTCGGAGGCGCCGGCGACCAGCGACGCGAGCGCCTCCTCGAGCAGCCAGGCCTCGAACCGGCGGGGCCCGAGCTCGGCGGCGAGCAGGTCGTGGACCGCCCGTTGCTCGGCCACGTCGGCGTGCTCGGCCCGGTGCGCGGCTGCCCGCTCGGCATCGGCCACGAGGCGCTCGACCGAGCTGCGGGCGTCGGCGGCGGCGGCCACGCACGCGTCCCGCAGCCGGGCGGGCTCGGGCACCGCCACCCCGGCGGCGGTGGCCTCCGCCACGAGGCCGGCGGCCAGCTCGTCGCGGGTGCGCTGCAGGCTCGCCCGCTCGTCGTCGAGGCCGACCAGACGGGCGTGCAGCGCGGCGGCGCGCGCCACGGCCCAGTCGGCCAGCACCGACCAGTCGGCGGCCAGGTCGGTGCCGGTGGCGGGCGGTCCGAGCGAGGCCACCCGGTCCCGGGCCGACACCAGCGCGGCCCGCGCTGCGTCCTCGGCCCGTGCTGCCTCGTCGAGCGCCCGGCGCGCATCGGCAGCACAGGTGCGTGCGGTGCGGTCGTCGCGCTGCGCGGCGGCGAGCGCCGCTTCGGCGGCCTCGATCGCCCGGAGCGTCTCGGCCAGCTCCTCGGGCGACGGCGCGCCGGCGACGGCGGTCCGGGCCCGCTCGAGCTCGCCCCGGCGCTCCTCGAGCTTGGACCGCAGCCCGACGAGCTCACGGTCGGCGGCCCGCCAGGCGTCGTCCGCCGCCCGGGCTGCGGCGACGGCGGCACGGTGGCGGTCCTCGACGGCGTCGAGCGCGCCGATGTCGGGGGCGGGCAGGGACTCGACCCGACCGCCGCAGACCGGGCAGTCGTCGCCCGGGTGCAGGTGCCGGGCCAGGTCGGCGGCGGCGTGGTCGACCCGGGCCGCGGCGACTGCCTGCTCGGCCTCGGCGACCGAGCGGCGGGCCGCATCGAGCGCGTCGACCAGCGGGGCGATGGCGGCCTCCCGCTCGGTGACCATGGCGGCGCCGGTGTCGACCCGACCGGCGAGGTCGTCGGCCGACCGCCACGCCTCGAGCTGCGATCGCAGCGCCGCGGTGTCGCCGAGCTGCTCCCGGGCGGCCCGTGCCGCGTCGACCAGGGCGACGGCCGCGTCCTCGGCCGCCGACGCCTCGGCGACCGCAGCCGCAGCGGCGGCCCGCCGGGCGGCGACGTCGGCCACGTCGGCCGGCACCCGCACCTCCCCGAGCAGCGCGACCTGGCTCCGCAGCTCGGCCGCCTCGCCCTCGGTGCTGCGGAGCTTGTCGGCGAGGGCGGCCAGCTCCGGAACCGCGGCGTCGAGGCGGTCGACGACGCGATCGACGACCGCGATCCGCTCCCGGCCCGATGCGACGGCCTCGTCCGTGGCGTGGGCCAGGTCGACCAGGTGCTCGTCGATGACGGCGATGCGGTGGTCGGCGGCCTGCACCCGCCGGCGGGCAGCCTGCGCGACCTGCTCGTAGACGCCGAGGTCGAGCAGCTTGACCAAGAGGTCCTGGCGCTTGGACGTGGTGTCGTGGAGGAGGGCGGCGAAGGCGCCCTGGGGCAGCACGACGCACTTGGTGAACTGCTCGAGGTCGAGCCCCAGCAGGTCGCACACCGCGGCGGTGACCGACGGTGCGTCCGACGCCAGGACCTCCCCGCCCCGCTCGAGCCGGGCCTCCTTGGTGGACGCGCCGGTCTTGGTGCGCCGGACCACCCGCACGGCCGTGTGGGCCACGCCGTGGACCTCGAAGTCGAGGCGCACCCGGGCCTCGGGCCGACCCTGGCTGATCACCGGGTGGACCAGCCCCTCGCGGCCGTACCGGGGCACCGAGCCGTAGAGGGCGAAGACCATGCCGTCGATGACGCTGGACTTGCCGGCCCCGGTCGGGCCGACGAACGCGAACAGGTCGGCGTCGCGGAAGTCGACGACCGTCGGCTCGCGGAACGCGGAGAACCCCTCGAGCTCGACCCGCAGCGGCCTCACGCCGTGACCTCCTCGAGGAGCTCGTCGAACGCGGCGCGAAGTCGCTGGTCGTCGACGCCGGCGGACGCCAGGTAGCCCTGGAAGAGCTGGCTCGGGCTCCGGCCTGCGACGGGCGCCCGGGTGGCGGTGGGCGCGTCGTCGGGCGACTGGACGAGCACGTCGACGCAGTGCGGGAACAGCGCCCGGACCTCGTCGGCGAGCCCGGCCCGGCGCCGGTCGGTGACGACGATGCGCAGGAAGTCCTCGCCCGTGGTGCCGGCCAGCGGCTCGAGCTCGGCGAGCGGGCCCCGCAGCGTGCGCAGCCGTCGCCCGGACGCCAGCCGGATCTCGCGCACCGTGGCCGGGACGCCGGGCTCGACGTCGACCACCGTCACGGACTTGACGTCGGCGGTCTCGCCGAAGTCGAGCTGCAGCGGCGACCCGCTGTAGCGGATGCGGGTGGGGCCCGGGACGTCCTGGGCCCGGTGCAGGTGGCCGAGGGCCACGTACTGGGCCGTGGCGGGGAAGGCGAGGGCGCTGAGGCTGTAGTCCTCGATGGTGTGGACGGAGCGCTCACCGCCGCCCATCGTCCCGCCGGCGGCGAAGGCGTGGGCGCACACGACGTTGACCGAGTCGGCATCGAAGCCGTCGGTGAGGGCGCGGACGAGCACGCCGAGCCGCTCCGTGTACGCCTGGGACAGCTGGTAGGCGTCGTCGCGCATCAGGGCGTCGGCCCGGACGATGCCGCGCTTGGACACGAAGGGGAGCATGGCGACCTGCACCGGGACCCCGCCGGCCTCGAGGCGCACGACCCCGCCGTCGTCGGGGCGCGCGACCTGGGTGCGGACCTGCACCCGACCGAGCGTGAGCAGCGGCGCGACGGCTTCGAGCCGGCGGGCGTTGTCGTGGTTGCCGGCGACGACCAGCACCGGCGCCACCGCGGCCAGGTCGAGCAGGCCCTGGTAGACGACCTGCTCGGACTCCGGCCCCGGCGCCGACGTCTCGAACAGGTCCCCGGCGACGAGGACGAGGTCGACGGACTCGTCAGCCGCCACGGCGGCCATCTCGGCCAGCACGGCGCGGTGCTCGTCGGCCCGGCTGGCGCCCCGCATGAGCTTGCCGACGTGCCAGTCGGAGGTGTGGAGCAGGCGCATGGTCAGAGCCCCTCGAACGGGTCGTCGGGCACGACCGTGGTGCCGGGCGTGGACGGACCGGTGGTGGCGTCGGTCTCCGAGGACCGGGTGGCCCAGGCCGGGAACGGGAACTCGACCACGACGGGCACGGGCAGCTGGGGCTGGCTGACGATCATGGTGCCGGGCTTGATGATGGTGGACCGCTGGCGCTGGACCACCGGCAGCCACCCGTACTCGCCCCGGCCGGCCTCGGCGGAGTCGAGGCGGCCGACGACCCGGATGGCCGAGTTGGCCACCACCCGGCGCTCGACCTCGCTGGCCGTCTGCTGGGCCCCGATCAGGATGATGCCGAGGGACCGGCCCCGCTCGGCCACGTCGAGCAGGAGCTCCTTGATGGGCGACGTGCCCTCCCGCGGCGCGTACTTGTTGAGCTCGTCGAGCACCACGAACTGCAGCGGCTCGGCGGACCCGGAGGCCTCCTTGGCCTGGAACGCCTGGCGCAGCACGACGCCCACCACGAACCGCTTGGCCCGGTCGTTCAGGTTGTGGATGTCGACCACCGTGACCTGGTTGGCGTCGAGGTCGACCGGGTGGCTGCTGCGCCGGACCACGTCGGCCCGGATGAGGTGCTCGAGGTGGTCGACCGCGCCGAAGAGCCGGCGGACGAAGGCTCCGACCGTGCCGCCGCCGATGGCGCGACCGGCCCAGTCGGCCACGGTGGCGTCGTCGTTCAGGCGCTCGTCGACCAGCTCGACCAGGTCGCGGAAGCGGGTGATGGGCCGCCCTTCGATCACCACGCCGCCGCTGTCGGTGGGGGTGGCCTCCTCGAGGCGGCGGGCCACGTTGTGGACCACCATCGTGTACTGCTGGCGGTCGTCCTCGGCGTCGGCGAAGAGGAACGGCAGCAGGCGCTGCTGGCAGAACTCGGCGATGGTCCAGAAGAACGGGGCCACCCCGGTGGCGCGCGAGCCGACCTGGGGCGTGGCGTTGGCGTCGCCGGGGCGGGGCGGGGCGACGATGCCGACGCTGCGGAAGGGCCCCGGCTGCAGGCCGAGCAGGCCGTACCGGGCCCGCTGGGCTTCGTCGAGGCGGGCGTTGTGGTGGTCGAGGAAGAGCAGGTCCTCGCCCTTCACGTTGAAGATGAGGGCCTTGGTGTTGGCCGCCGCCGCACCGAGCACGCCGGAGTGGAACAGGGAGTAGAGCAGGAAGGTGGCGTAGGTGGTCTTGGTGGCCACGCCGGACACCCCCGAGATGTTCACGTGGGCGCCGCGGCTGCCGTCGAGGAACTCCTTGTCGAGGAAGAACGGCTCGCCGTCCCGCGACAGGCCGGCCGGGACCTTGTGCGCCATGTCGTCGAAGTGCAGGGCCCGGCCCCGCTCGTCCCCGGTGGCCTTGCGCACGGCGGTGCCCGGCAGGGGCGGGACGAACACCTCGGGCTCCACCCGGGTGGTGATGACCTTGGCGGCCCGGGACACCTGCGCCGGCAGGAGGCCGCCCTCGATGAGGAACACGTCGCTGTCGTACTCGGCGCCCTCGTGGCGGGCCCGGACCTGCTCGACCATGCCGTAGAGCTCGACCTCCTGGCCGTCGGGCAGGCGGCGCTCCAGCGCGACGACGTCGTCCAGCTGCAGGTACTGGTCGTCGGCGATGGCGACCCAGTACTCGAGTGGGGTGGCGTCCTCGGTGCCGATGACGCGCCCGACCGGCGGGGTGGGGGCATCGGAGGCATCGGCCATGGGGGTCGACCGTACCGACGAGGGGTGACACGAACGGCGGACCGCCTGCGCGTCCTTCTGGAAACTGGCGTTGCCAGGAAGGTCCCCGCCTGCGCAGCGGCGAATGATCCCGGAGATCCGGGGCGACCCGGTGGGGACGGACACGGACGACCACGCCTCAGCACCCCTGGTGCCGTCGGCGTCGTCCACGAGCAGCAGCAGAGGGAACATGCCCAAGTCACGCTTCGCGATGTACGCGCCATTCCTCGTACTCGCACTCGTCCAGGCGATCTTCGTGGCGGCCTTCCCGTCCACGGGCACGGATCGAGCGGTCGGCACCACCGGCTTCGACAGCGACCAGTTCGCCGGCGGGCCGGCCGGGTCGGGGGGCACGGACTTCGGGAGCTCCGGCTCCGGCGTGACGGGCGGCGTGCCCG
>JAKFET010000217.1:0-43239 GCA_036675575.1 Acidimicrobiaceae bacterium | reverse complement strand
GCTGCTCGTGCTGGCCGTCGTCGCCGGCCTGCTGGCCGCCATCGCCCCGGCCCGCCGGGCGGCCCGGCTCGACGTGCTGCGCGCCATCACCGCCGAGTGAGGCGCAACGGATCCGCGTCCAGATCCCCCGGTTCTGGACGCGGCTCCGTCGCAGCCGACCCGCGGTTCAGAGCTTGCAGCTCGCCGGCGCGTTGACCGGGTTGCACCGGGCGGCGCCGGCGCCCGGCAGGTCCACGACGAGGGTGTAGCCGAGCGTCTCGTCGGGGACGTAGTAGTCGGTGGACAGGTACTGCGCGCCGCTGGCGAACGCCGCGTCCCGCCGGGCGGTGTCGCCGGCGGGCGCGTCGATGCCGGGCACGTCGGTGCGGGTGCGCACCAGGTAGCCGGCCTCGACGGCCGCCCGGATCCGATCGGCTTCGGTGAGCGGGTCGTCGATGCGGATGAAGGCGGCATCGGGACGACCCTCCTCCGACGACGTGAAGAGCAGCCGGCCCTCGAGGCTCGCGGCGTCGCCGACGTAGACGTCCCGGGCCTCGCCGAGGTCGACGAGCGAGAACAGCACCTTGCCGGCGGCCTCGTCGAGCGTGGGCCAGGCATCGCCGGCCAGCACCGCCTCCTCGAGCGTGGCGGCGTCGCCCCGGACGTCGTCGGGCGTGACGATGGCGGACCGGTCGAACACGGAGAGGATCTCCGCTTCGAGGGCGTCGAAGGTGGCTCGGTCGAACCGCAGCACCTCGGTGAGCTGCACGCCGAGGGCGGTGAGGTCGAGCGCACCACCGGTGGCCTCGGCCAGGGACTGCTGCTTGGTCTCCACCATGACCATGATCGGCTCGTGGTCCGGGTTCGCCGACGACCACGCCTCGATCTCGGTCAGGCAGGACACGAACGTCGGGCACGTGCTGCGGAAGTCGACGTCGACCTGGTGCAGCACCTTGAACCCGGGCTCGTCGAGGGCCGGATCGCCACTGGCGGTCGGCAGACCGACGAGGGTGGCGGCCGGGCGCTCGGCGAAGCGGCCGCCGTCGGGGTCGGCGTACACGTCGAGCTCGAACTGGCGGATCCCGTGCTCCTCGAGCTGCTCGGTGAGCGGCAGGTGCTCGTAGTCCAGCTCGAGCGCCGCCTGCTCGCCGGCGAAGGCGGCGATGCCGTCGCGCACGACCTGCTCGGGACGCAGGTGGTAGCTGTTGTGCGACCCCAGCACCTGGACCTCGTTCATGCGGACCGCGGGCGCCACGGTCGTGGTCGTGCCGCCGGCCCGCTCGCCGCCACCGTCGTCGTCGCCGCAGGCCGCCGCGGCGAGGAGGCAGGCGGCGAGCAGGAGCGCGGGGCGATGACGCATCGCCCCGGTGTAGCGGAGCGCTCCGACGGAGGCAGCGTCGGAGGTGGCGGTCACCAGGCGACCGCCACCCGGTACCCGCCGTCGTAGCTGTCCTGGTCGAGGAGGTGGCCGTGGTGCCGCATCCACGTCCCGTCGGCGAGGTCGGCGCGCAGCCGCTCGGTGCCGGCCCGCCGGTCCTCGTCGGACAGCAGGGCCAGCCACGACATCCCGGCCTGGACCTCCGGATCGAGGTACGCCTCCGGTCGCCGCCAGTACGCCGAGCCGAAGCCGTCGGCGCAGTCGTGGGGCACCAGCAGGGTGCGCACCTCGCGCACGCGGAGTTGGGCGCGCAGGAACGCCTCGGCCGGTGGGTCCTGCTCGGTCGGGAGGTGCCTGGCCTCGGGGAAGTACTCGAGCGCCCAGAAGCCGTGCGTGTGCAGGGGCTCGAAGAACATGACCACCTGGCGGGCGGCGACCCGCGCCAGCTCGGCGATGCCGGCGGCGGGATCGGTCCAGTGGTGGACGGTGAGCACGGCCATGGCCACGTCGAACGCGCCGGTCGGGAGCGGCAGCGCCTCGGCGACCGCGCACACCGCCGGCGCCGCACCGGCCGCCCGCTGGGCGAGCATCGTCGCCGACGGCTCCACGGCGACGACGTCCCGGTCGCGTGGCTCGTAGCTGCCGGTGCCCGCACCGACGTTCACCACCCGGTGGCCGGGACCGAGGGCGTCCCGGATCCCGGCGGCGATCCTGGGGTCCTCCCGCCGCGTGCGGGCGTAGGAGCGGCCGATGTCGTCGTAGCGGTCCCGGGCCTCGCCCATCACCGCTCCGGACGTCGGACGCCGACGAGGTGGAAGAGGCGGCTCAGCCGGCGGTACGGGTCGCGCCGGCTGGCCTCGAGCTCCACGGCCAGCACCGCGTCCTCGGGGTCGCGCACCGGGCGCTCCGGTGACCAGGAGTCGGTGAACAGCCGCACGCCGTACCAGGCGACGGGATCGATGCCGTTCGCCTCGAGCAGCGCGGAGAGGTCGGCGATCCGGTCCGCTCGCGTGTCGATGCCGAGGCCGTTCACCTGCCGATCGGCGTCGAAGGCGGCGAGGGCATCGGACCAGCGGCCCTCCTGGGCCGGGCGGGCCGCCAGCACGTCGGCGTTCTTGGCCACGATCGAGACGACGCCTCCGGGCGCAGCCAGCGCGCCCAGGGCGGCCACGAACGGGGCCGGCTGCTCGACGTACATGACGACGCCATGGCACAGGACGCCGTCGAACGTCTCGCCCAGCAGCGCCGGCGCGTCCTGGCCGCTGCACTCCACGAGCCGCACCCGTTCCCGGACCTCGGGCTGCTCGACGTCCAGCGCCTGCCGGGCGCGGTCGAGCATGGCCGGCGACGGATCGGCGATCGTCACGTGGTGCCCGCGGCGCGCGAGCGGGATGCTCTGGTTGCCGGCCCCGCCGCCGACGTCGACGACGCGCCCACCCGCCGGTAGGTGGGCCGCGAGGTGCTGGTCGATCACGTGCGTCCGGACCCGGCCGCGCAGGCTGGCGTAGTGCTCGTCGACGAAGGTCTCGACGTGGGCGGCCCACTCGTCGGCTCCGTCGGACGTCGTGCGCTCGCTCACGCCGCCATCTTGGCCACCGGCACCGCCCGGACGCTGCGAGTTCTCCCCCACCTATGGTCCCGCCGTGGCGGACGAGCGCTGGAACCACAACATCCACCTGCACCCGGTCGTGCTCGGGGCTGTGCCGGTCGGCGCGGTGCGGGCGCTCGACGTCGGGTGCGGCGAGGGGATGCTCACGCGCGAGCTGCGAGCGGTCGTGCCCCAGGTCGTCGGCCTCGACCTGGACCGGCCGAGCCTCGACCTGGCCCGCTCGCACCCCGGGTCCGACGGCACCGGCTACGTGCTCGGTGACGTGCTCGCCAACCCGTTCGAACCGGCGTCGTTCGACGTCGTCGCCTCCATCGCCACCCTGCACCACCTGGACGCCACGGCCGGGCTGGAGGCGATGCGCGAGCTGCTCCGCCCCGGCGGCGTGCTCGCGGTGGTCGGCCTGGCCCGGTCGCGGCTGCCCCACGACCTGCCGTGGGAGCTCGCCGGCGCCGTCAGCACCCGCTGGCTGCAGCTGCGCCGCACGTACTGGGAGCACTCCGCCCCGGTGGTCTGGCCGCCGCCGGAGACCCACGAGGGCATGCGGGCGATCGCCGAGCGGGTGCTGCCGGGCGTCCGGTTCCGTCGGCACGTCCTGTGGCGGTGGTGGCTGACGTGGACCAAGCCCGGGGGCCCCGGCTGACCCGGCGGTCGTAGGGTCCGCGCATGGACCTCGAGGTGAAGCGCGACGACCTGCACGAGACCCGGGTGGTCGAGTCCCCACCCACCCCGCTGGAGCCGGGTGAGGCACGACTCGCCGTGCGACGCTTCGGGCTCAGCGCCAACAACGTCACCTACGCCGTGTTCGGCGACCTCATGGGCTACTGGACCTTCTTCCCGGCGGCACCCGACGGCGAGGGCTGGGGGCGCATCCCGGTCTGGGGGTTCGCGGAGGTGGTCGAGGCGAACGGCAGCGGCCTCGACGACGGCGAGCTCGTGTACGGCTACCTGCCGATGGGCACCGAGCTCGTCGTCACGCCGACCCGCGTCGGCGAGCACGGCTTCACCGACGCGTCGGCCCACCGCGCCGCACTGCCCGCGGCGTACAACGGCTACACGCGCTGCAGCACCGACCCCGTCTACGACCCGGCCACCGAACCGCTGCAGATGCTCCTGCGGCCGCTGTTCATGACCGACTTCGTCCTCGACGACTGGCTGGCCGACAACGACTTCTCCGGCGCGGCCGGCGGCACCGCCGTGCTCTCGAGCGCCTCCTCCAAGACCGCGTTCGGCCTCGCCCACCTCCTCTCCCGGCGCAGCGACCGCCCCGAGGTCGTCGGCCTCACCTCGGCCGGCAACGTGGCGTTCGTCGAGGGCCTCGGCGTGTACGACCGGGTCGTCGCCTACGACGACATCGACGCCGTGCCCGCCGACGAGCCGTCGATCTACATCGACATGGCGGGCGACGCCGGCGTGCGCCGCGCCGTGCACGAGCGCATGGGTGGCCTGGTCGCCAGCGTGCAGGTCGGCGGCACGCACTGGGAGCAGGTGGGCGGGGGAGGCGACCTCCCCGGTCCGACGCCGTCGCTCTTCTTCGCCCCGGACCAGATCGTGAAGCGACGCGCCGACTGGGGTCCCGGTGGCGTCGAGTCGCGCTTCGCCGAGGCCTGGGCGACGTTCCTCCCGGTGGTGGAGGGCTGGATCGACGTGGTCGAGCGGCGCGGTCCCGACGCCGTCGCCGACACCTACCTCGAGGTGCTCACCGGCCGCGCCGACCCGTCGGTCGCCTTCGTCTGCTCCCTCGACGACGCCTGACCGGGTCCGGATGACAGCCACGGGTGGCGGGCGTACGGTCGGGCCATGACCCGCCCCGAGCACGAAGAAGTCGTGGACGCCACCGTCGCCACCGAGGACACCATGACCCCGCAGCGGGTGCCGGTGCGCATGTACGAGGCGCCCGAGGCCCTGGTCGTCGTGGCGCCGATGTGCGCCGTCCAGCGCAGCGACGTCCACATCGAGAAGTCGGGCACCCACCTCCGGTTCTGGGCCCACCTCCGCAGTGCCGCACCCCGGGAGTACCTGCTCGACGAGTGGGACTTCGGCGGCTACGAGCGCGAGCTGGAGGTGCCCGAGGGCTACGGCGCCGGCATCGAGGCCACCCTCACCAACGGCCAGCTGGTGATCCGGATGCTGAAGGGCGCCGACGTCGGCGAGATGCGCGCCCAGCCGGAGGGCGCCGAGATCTGAGGCCGCTCAGCCGGTGAGGCCGAGGGCGATGCCGAGCTGGCGGGCCTGCGCCTCGCCCTCGGCCCGCAGCGCGCTGGCGTCCAGGCCCCGGCGCTCCAGCACCGTCGCCCGCTCGATGCGGGCCCGAGCGGCCGACGTCCGGAAGCCGTCGGCGTCGCTCACCTCGATGGCGCGCGCCAGGGCGCGGTCAGCGGCTTCGAGGTCGCCGAGCACGGCCAGGGCAAGACCTCGGTGGCGGACCAGGTGGCCGAGCGACATGGCGCCCATCCCGGTGACGGCCAGGCGGTGCTCCACCCCTTCCAGCGCGTCGGCCACGGCTCGCGCCAGCGGCTCGTGGTCGAGCGCCCAGACGACCTCGGCCAGGATGGCGACCGCCGTCGACCACAGGAGGTCCTCGTCGATGACGAGCCGGCGGTCGTCGAGCAGCGGCTCGAGGACGACCCGGGCCCGGTCGGGGTCGCCGGCCGCCACGAGCGTGGCGGCATGCGCGATCCGCCATGCCGCGACCTGGGGGAACTCGGCCGACATCTGCTCGGTCATCTCCGCGAAGGCGGCCAGCTCGCCGTGCTCCCGGGCGATGATGAACATCGCACCGGCCCACGCCTGCACGGCGTTGGGCCCGTGTGCGGCCTCGCCACCCTCGACGCCGCGGTTGCTGGACTCGCGAGCTCGCTCCCAGTCTGCGTCGATCAGCGCGTAGCACTGGTCGAGGAAGTGGAGGTAGGTGTCGAACCCCGGCCGCTCGTGCGGGGCGAGCCGGCTGCGCAGCCGGTCGAGCAGCTGCCTGGACTCCTCGATCCGCCCCGCTTCCAGCAGGTCGGCCACCCCCAGCACGTGACCCACCACCTCCAGCTCGGTCCACCCGGCGGCAGCGGCGTCGGCGAGCATCCGCTCGTGCACCGCGAGCCGCTCCTCGACGGCGCCCGGTCCCGGTCGTGCGAGCCGCTCGGCCAGGCCGCTGAGCGCCCGGATGCCCGGTCGGCCCTCGCAGCGAGCGGCGGCCTCGGCCGCCTCGGCCGCCAGGTCGCGCTGCCGGTCGCTGGGCGGACCGCCGGCCAGCGCGATGGACGCCCACGCCAGCAGGGTCGCCTCCTCCGCCGGATGGTCGCCCTCGTCTGCGCGGACGGCGGTCAGCGCCGCGTCGAGGAGGCCGAGCAGCTCCTCGTCGACCGAGCCGAAGTTGAACCCGACGTTGGCGGTGCCGAGCGCCGCCTCCTCTGCGGCGGTTGCCAGGCGCAGCGGCTGGCCCGACCGACGGGCCTGCTCGAGCAGCGAGGCGATCGCGTCCTCGATGGCCTCCCGGTCCCCGAGGTGGCGCGACGAGCGGGACTCGATCCGGGTGGCTGCCCACCGGAGGTCGTCCGCGCCCTCCACCGGCGCGACGGCGGCATCGAGCTGGTCCAGCGCGCGGCGGGCCCACGTCCGGGCCTCGTCGGGTGCGTACAGGCCGAGGGCCTCCTCCGCCGCCGCGATGGCGGCAGCCGCTGCCCTCGCCGGCGGGCACAGCGCCCCCGCGGCGCGGAGGTGCTGGGCCAGGACGGCGGCGGGGACAGCTTCGGGCCGGGACTCGAGCACGTCGGCGATGCGGAGGTGGAGCTGCGCCTCGCGGTTCCGGGTGGAGCGGGCGATCAGGGCGTCGCGGGCGAGGGCATGGCTGAACGACACCCGGCCGATCACCTCCGGGTCCTCGACCAGCATCCCGGCGGCGACGCCGACGTCGATGACGTCGAGCACCCGTGCCATCCCGCACTCGCAGACCTCGGCGAGCACCTGGAGGTCGACCGGGGAGCCGATGGCCGCAGCGGTGATGAGGAGGTGCAGGTCCTCGGCGTCGAGCGCTCCCACCCGGAGGTCCAGCGTCTCGCGGACCGTGTGCGGGAGCTGGCGCGGGTCGGTGGCGGTGAGGTCGTCGGCCTGGCCCGACAGCGCCTCGACGAACAGCGGGTTGCCACCGGTGCGGGCGTGCACGGCGGCGGCGACGACCGCGTCGACGGGCCGTCCGCAGCGGTCGAGCAGCTCCCCGACGGACGCCGCGTCGATGCCGGTGAGGCCGATGACGTCGGCGTGCTCGGCGCGCCGCAGGTCGGCGACGAAGCGGTCGAGGTCGACGGTGGCGCGCCCTGCGGGCCGGCGCACCGTGCCGACGAGGCCGAGGCCGGGGACCCGGCCCTGGCCGACCAGGTGGGCGAGCAGCGCGAGCGACGAGCGGTCGGCCCAGTGGAGGTCGTCGACCACGAGCACGAGCGGGCGCTCGCCCGCCAGGTCGCGCAGCAGCGAGGCAACGGACTCGTAGAGCTCGTAGGCGTCGCGGTCCACGGCCTGGCCGCTCGACCGGCCGAGGAGGTGATCGAGCACCGGGTGGCGGGCGGCCAGGGCGGCGGCCGTGGCCCGGTCGAGGCTGCGCTCGAAGGCACGCACGGCGTCGAGCACCGGCTGGTAGGCGACGAGGTGCTCGGCGACGCACGCGCCCCAGAGGACGACGGCGCCGCGCTCGTGGGCGTTCGCGACGGCGGTCGACACGAGCGTGCTCTTGCCGACGCCGGGTTCGCCCTCGACGACGACGACGCGGGTCTCGCCGATGCTGATGGCCTCCAGCGCCCGGTCGACCCGGGCCAGCTCGTCGTCGCGGCCGACGAGGCCGTGCTCGTGCCCCGTGGCGGCAGCCCGCGGCAGCGGCGCATCGACCACGAGCGCTGCGTCGGCCGACGTCGTGGTCACCGGCGGTGCGACGGGCGCCGGAGCCGACGCAGGCGGTGACGCCAGCTCGGGGTCCTGGACCAGCACGCGATCGGCCAGCGCCACCAGCTCGGGCATGGGGTCGAGGCCGAGCTCCTCGGCGAGGCGGGCCCGCGTGCGCTCGTAGGCGCGCAGGGCGTCTGCCTGGCGGCCCGCCCGGTACAGGGCCAGGACGAGCTGGGCGGTGAGGCCCTCTCGCAGGGGGTGCTCGGCCACGGCCCGCTCGAGGTCGCCGATGACGAGCTGGTGCTGGCCGGTGTCGAGCAGCGCCTGGTGGCGCGCTTCGAGCGCCGACAGCCGCAGCTCGTCGAGGCGGGCGGCCTCGGCCTCGGCCCACGCCTGGTCGGCCAGCTCGACCAGGGCCGGTCCCCGCCACAGCGCCAGGGCCCGGTCGAGGACGGCGACCCGCTCGGCGAGCGGCGCGTCGGCGGCGGCACCGAGGAGCCGCTCGAACTCCTGGGACACCAGCTCCACGGAGTCGGACAGCCGGTAGCCGGGACCCGATCGCTCGATGATCACGTCGTCGCCCGTACGCAGCTCCCGGCGCAAGTTCGACACGTAGCTCTGGAGGGTGTTGACCGCCGAGGGCGGCGGCTCACCGTCCCAGAGGTCGTCGACCATCCGGTCGACCGGAACGGTGTCGCCGTCCGCCACGGCCAGCCGGGCGAGGACGGCGCGCTGGCGCAGGCCGCCGAGGGACAGCGCCGCACCGCCGTCGCGACGAGCCTCCACCGGGCCCAGCACCGAGATCCGCACCGCAGGAGCCTAGGCCCGGGCGACCTCGCTCCCGTGTCGCCCCGCGGTGTCGCCGCGGGCCGTGGTGCGACGTCCGGCCGGCGCCGGCGCGCCGGCCAGGCCGAACGCCAGGTCCAGCGCCCGCCCAACTCGGGGTCCCCGGATCACCGGGCCGTGGGCGCTGGCGATGGTGGTGGCGCCCAGGCTGGCGACCCGGCCCACGGCCTGGCGCCAGCGGATCGGGTCGACATCGGTGATCCAGGGGCTGAGCAGGAGGTGGAACGCGGTGAACCCCTCCACCCACACGTCGTCGTCGAGGTCGGCGACGTCGTCGATGTCGGCGGGCACCGGCGTGCCGAAGCAGTCGGCGCCCCAGTAGACGCCCGTCGCCGCGTCGAAGAGGCCCCGGGTGGTGGGTGCGTCGTACGCGGGCGGCCGCACCGCGAGCAGGGGCCGGTCGCCGGCCAGGAACACGTCGCCGTCCTCGACCCAGCGGCACCGCCCCGCCGGGAGCGACACGGCGTCGGCGAGGCGGTGGATGAGCCGCTGCCCGGCCACCACCGTGGCGGCGGGGCAGCGGTTCAGGACCTCGGCCAGCCCGCCGCGGTGGTCCACGTCGTCGTGGCTGAGGAAGACCCAGCGCACGTCGCTCGGGTCGAGGAGGTCCTCGACCTGGGCCCAGTAGTCGGCCCGGGCCGTCGGCGACCCGGTGTCGACGAGGACGGGCTCCCCGTCGGTGAGCACCATGGCGTTGGCGTGCACCCGCATCGGGCCCCGGCCGTCGAACAGCTCGGCGTCGGGGAGGGAGCGCACCAGCCAGGCGTCACCGGCGAGGTGCAGCGGTCCGGCGGTCATCGGGGGACGCCCGCCGACGCGCCGGCCGTACGGGAGCGCACTATGCCGATGCTGATGGCGATCAGCCACAGCGGCATGACCAGACCGGGCATGCCCGGCAGGGACGTGAAGACGGCGAAGCCGACCGGGATCGCCATGGTGGCGACGCTGACGATGCCCATCCAGCGGGGCAGCAGCCGGCGGCGGAGAGCCAGGACCGCGACGCAGCCGGCGGCCACGATGGCGCCCCACCAGCCGAACAGCGTCCCGAAGTCCAGGTAGGCGAAGTTCACGAACAGCGCGTCGTCGGACATCGTGCGCTCGTCCATGCCGCCGTCCAGGTACAGCGCCAGGGCGCCGGCGAGCGAGTAGCCGATGATGTTCACGGTCGCCGTGGCGGTGAGGGCGGTGGCGATCGTGCCGGCGGCGAGGTCGTCGGCGGCCCGGTGCTGGGCCCAGCGGCGCCAGCCGGCGGCGACGACGAACAGGGCGACGACGCCGACCATGCCGAGGACGAAGGAGACGTGGTAGCCGCCCCGGTCCAGGGTGTCCACGACGCCGACCCCCTCCAGGTACTGCTCCTCGGTGACGTCACCGAGGCCGGCCACGGCGGCGACCAGGCTGGACGCGCCGGCCAGGACGCCGGCGAGGGGCCACACCGCCCGGCGGGTGCGCTCGGGCGCCTCGGTGGCGACGTCGGCGCGACCGGTGGTCGTGCCGTCGATGTTCGTGGTGCTGGGGGTGATGGTGATCACGGCGTGCTCCTGGTGCAGGACCGGAGGCGGCTCCTCCGGCGTGCGATCACCATTCACGGGCGGGCATGGAGCTTCCTTGGAGCCGGCGTGGACCGCGCGCCAGGGGCGGCCGGCGGAGCCGATCGGCCTCGTCAGCCGGTGGTCGCTGCTCGGACCAGGGCGTCCAGCGGGCCCTCGGGCCCGACCCGGTTGAACCACTCGATGCCGTAGACCGCGGAGAACGCCTCGGCGCTCAGCCGCATGGTCTCGGAGTGCTCCGGCAGCTGGCTGGCGTGGGCGGCGAAGGCGGCACGCTTGGCGTCGATGTGGTGCCGCACGTCGACCAGCAGGTCGATCTCCACCGTCGCGTGCCCGTAGGTGCCGGGGTGGCCCTGCCAGGTCTCGGTGACCGCCGCCGTCGCGGTCTCCACCACGTGCACGTCGACGAAGTGGAGGTGCTCCCGGTCGACGGTCATCTCGTAGCGGGTGGCGACGCCGGCCAGCTCGGCGGCGCGCGCCGCCACGTCGTGGGCGTGGATGTGGTCGGGGTGGCCGTAGATGCCGTCGGGCCCGTCGGCGACCAGGGCGGCGGCGCCCTCCGCTCGCAGGATCGCAGCCAGCTCGGCGGCGGCCTGCTCGACCGGCACGTGCACGAAGGCGTCGTGGGGCGAGACCGGCCCGATCCCGGAGTCGACGTAGCCGAGGTGGTGGACGTCGGCGCCGAGGATCCGTCCCGCCTCCTCGAGCTCGCGCCGCCGCAGGTCGCGCAGCGCCGCGTCGGGTGCACCGGCGGCCGTGTCGCCGCTGGTGGCGGCGACGATCACGACGCGATGGCCGGCGTCGACCAGCGCCCGGATGGTGCCGCCGCAGAAGATGGCCTCGTCGTCGGGGTGCGGGCACAGGACCGCGACGGTGTCCCGCTCGTTCACGCCCGGGCCGCCTCGAGGTCCACCGGCTCCGGCGCCGGCAGCAGCGACGACGCCACCGCCCCGAGCAGCGCCACGCCACCCGAGAGCAGGAACACGACGGTGAACGAGCCCGTCAGGTCGGCCAGCAGCCCGCCCACCTGGGGCGAGGTGACCTGCGCGATACCGAAGGCGAGGGTGGCCACCGCGTACCGCGGGCCGTAGGTGACGTGATCGCTGGCCTGGACGATGTAGGTGGCGATCACCGACGGCAGCCCGCCGAACATCATCCCGATGGCCACGCCGCCGGCGAGCACGGCCAGGGTCTGACCGGTGAGGACGCCCGCCGTCCCGGCCGCGAACACGGCGAAGCCGCCGACGAGCGAGGGGCGGGGCCCGATGCGGTCGGCGATGGCCCCGAGCGCGATGCCCCCGACGACGGTGGCGATGCCGACTGCGGCGAACACGCCGGCGGCCCGTCCGTCGCTGTAGCCGGCGTCGTCCTCCAGCCGCGCGGTGAGGTAGGTGATGGCCAGCAGGTAGCTGAACCCGAAGGCGGCGTAGGCCAGGGTGAGCGGGATCCAGCCCCGCATGGTCCGCAGCACGGCGAGCCCGCTGCTCGTCCGGGCCGGCACGGGCTCCGCATCGGGGCGCAGCAGGGCGACGATGGCCAGGGCGACCACGATGCCCAGCACCGCCTCGATCCGGTACACGTCCTGCCACGCCTCCACGCCCCACCGCGCCCGGAGGTCCTCCGACAGGCGGCCGGCGAACACGATGCCGGTCCCGATGCCGGCACCGATCATCCCGACGGCGAGGCCTCGCCGCTCCGGGGGCACGGCCGCGGCGGCGAGCGCCGGTGACGGGATCCAGATGCAGGCGCCGCCGAGACCCATGACCACGAGGGCGACGGCGAGGGCCGGCCCGTTCGGGGCCAGCCCGGCGAGGGCGAGCCCGCTGAGGGACAGCGCGAACCCAGCCCGCATGATCGTGAGCAGCCGGATCGTCGCGGTGGCCCGGATGATGAGCAGCGTGCCGGCCAGGTAGGCGCCGACGTTGGCCGTGCCGAGCAGCCCGGCGATGGTGTTCGACATCCCGAGGTCGTCGCGCACCGCGGGCAGCAGCACGCTGTAGGTGAAGCGGCCGAACGCCTGGGCGACGGCGGCGCCGAGGGCCACCAGGACGACCACGCCCCACCCCCGCGCTCGAGTCGTCGCCATGCGCTCGGAGTCTGTCAGGCGCCCGCCGCCCGCCCGCCGGGGTTGCCGGGGTCAGTCGGCGGGGTCCCCTGCGAGGCGCACCCGGATCGGACCCTTCCACTCAGCGTCGACGGGGACGGGCTCACCCCGCTGCAGGACCTCGATGGCGCCGGCGGCAGCGAGGCCTCGCACGACATCGCGCGCGAGGTCCATGTCGTCCCGCCACGTCTCGCCGCCCACGGCCCGCGCCGCGTCCGACGGGCAGATCGTCTTCGCCGGCGCTCGCTTGCGGGCCAGCGCCAGCACGGCGGCCTCGAGCCGATCCCGCCGCTCCGCCTCGGTGGCAGGTTCCCACCACGGGTGCCCTCGCTCCCCCAGCGCGACCTTGGCCGCCTGCACCCGCGCCCGGGCCGCCGCCTCCGCCGCTGGATCCGCCGAGCGCTTCGCCGCACCGACGGCCCGACGAGCGTTCATGAGCTCGTCGACCAGCTCCTGGCGGAGGGTGTCCGGGATGGACGGGTCGCTCGCCCGCCACCGCCGGCCGGACACCACGATGTACCGCCCGTCCTCCGTCCGCTCCGGTCCCGCCTCGGCCACGCCACACCCCTACCCGGTGCTGCCGCCACCCACCGCCACCCACCGCCGGGCGCGCAGCAGCGCACCCAGGACCGGCAGGTCTCCGGGCACGCCGGCGTGGCTGGTGTCGACCCGGACGTCAGTCGGCCAGGGTGAACGACGCCTGCACCGGGGTCACATCCGACCTGGCGGGTGGGTCGGTGCCGTCGGTCCGACGGGCTGACGGCGGCGGAGCGCCCGGCGGCGGACCAGTGCCCGGCGGTTCGTGCCACGGGTCGCCCGAGCGGGTCTGGAACCGTCGCCGACCGGGCGGGCCGGTCAGGCGCAGGTCGTGGCGGGTCTTCAGGTCGTGGCAGTGCCAGCACAACCAGCTCAGGTCGTCGAGCCGGGTCTCGTGCGTGAGCGCCCAGCCCTCGTTGTGATCGATGTCGAGCAGGTGGGTCCCGCCGCACCCGTCGCGCTCACAGCGGCAACCCCGGGACTCCATGGCGGTGCGCTGCCGGGCGGTGACCTGACGGCCGAGGTGGGTGACGTTGCACACGTCCTCGCCGTCGCGGAACACGAGGGTGAGGAACGCATCGGACAGCAGCTCGCGGACCGCCGACACCGAGACCGGGCCCACGCCGGCGATCTCACAGGTCTCGTCCCCCTCGACCCGGCCGCGGTTGAGTGCCCGGACGTCGATGGTGGCGATGACCTTCTTCTCCGGCCGCACCGCCTGGCGACCCCGCTTGCCCACGCCCGTCCCGTCGGCAGGACCGCCGGCGAGCAGTCGCTCGATCACGACGTCGGCCACGTACGCCTCGTGCGACTCGAACCGCCCGGCGTCACGGGCATCGGCGAACGCCCGCTCGACCAGGGGCTTCAGCGCGGCGTCGACCTCGGCCAGCACGTCGCCCGGCGCACGGAGGAGCAGGTTGCCCATGCCGTCGGCATCGTTCCAGCGCCGCACCGACCGTTGCCGGTGCAGCCGGCGACGGGTCTCCTCGCGGTCGCGATCGGCCTTGGCGCGAGCGGCGGCCGCCCGCTGCCGGAGCTCGTGCAGGGGCTCGCGCCGGGCCGCGTCGAGCAGGCGCTCCTCCTCCTCGGGCGACGCATCGGCGCCGTCGGACACCTCGTTGGCCTGGTCCGGCGACACGTGCCCCCGGCGGATGGCCTCGTCGGTGCGGGGTTGGCGCCGGAGCCGCTTGCTGGTGGACAGGTTCCGGCGAGCGCGTCCGGTGCCGGTGCCCGTCTTCCGGGCGATGTCGTCCTCGACGCTCTTGGCCCCGTTCCGCTTCCAGGCCCCGGCCTCGTCGTACCGGGCCGCCATGCGCAGCACGGCTCCCCCGCCCAACCGCTCGAGCGACGCCAGCGCATCGAACGCGTCGGGGACCTCGTGCAGCGGGATGGCCGACGGGTCGAGCCGCCGGCACACGTCGTGCACGGCGGCCACGACCTCCAGCACCTCGGCCGTCGTCGCGGTCCCCTTCGGCATGGTTCACACCCTATCCGAACATGTGTTCGAGCGCAACGCCGATCACGGACTATCCTCCTCCCGTGGATCGACGATGGGATCGCGGCACGCTCCGCGGGAGGCAACCCGGATGACCTACGAGTTCGACGCCGAGATCTGGCTCCACCAGGGTGACGGGGCCTGGCACTTCCTCACGGTCCCGGCGGAGGTGTCCGACGACATCGAGGCCCGCACCTCCCACCTGCGCCGGGGGTTCGGCTCCGTGCGGGTGCGGGTGCGGATCGGGGCGACCACGTGGTCGACGTCGATCTTCCCCGACTCGAAGCGGGGCGCGTACGTCCTCCCCGTCAAGAAGGAGGTCCGGCGGGCCGAAGGCATCGACGACGGCACCACGGTCGGCGTGGGCCTCGATCTCGTCGACGTCTGAAGTGCGCCGCGGCCTCCCCTGACCGCCGGCCAGGATGGGCACGTGGGCAACGAGAGCCGTCGTCACCTGGGTGGCGTGTTCGACGAGGACCCGGACCTCTACGACAGGATCCGCCCGTCGTACCCGGACGCGCTCGTGGCCGACCTGGTCGACATCGCCGGCATCGGCGAGGGATCGTCGATCCTCGAGGTCGGGTGCGGCACCGGTCAGGCCACCCGGTCCCTGGCTCCGCGCGGCGGCCGGATCGTGGCCGTCGAGCCCGGCCCCGGCCTGGCCGCCCTGGCGCGGCGGCGCCTGTCCGGCTTCCCGGACGTCGAGGTGGAGGTCTCGTCGTTCGAGTCGTGGAACCCGCGCGGGCGCCGCTTCGACGCCCTCGTCGCCGCCTCCTCCTGGCACTGGGTCGACCCCGCCATCGGGTGGCGGCGCGCCCACGAGGTGCTCCGCCCGGGCGGGTGGATGGCCGTGCTCGGACACGTCGTGGTCCGGCGGCCGGGCGAACCCGAGATGTACGCCGCCACCGCCGACCTGCACGAGCGCTTCGTCCCTGGCAACCCCGACTGGTGCGACCCGCCGCTGGAGGACGAGGTCCGGTCCACCGACGTCGGATGGGGTCCGCCGAACGAGGACCGGGACGGGTGGTTCGGACCGACGGTCGTGCGCTGGCACCCCATGGTCCAGTGGCTCGACGGGGCGGGCATGGCCGACCTCCTCCGCTCGACCTCGCTTTACCGTCGCCTCGACGAGACGGTGCGCGAGCAGCTCCTCGATGCGATCGCCGAGCGCATCCGGACCGACCTCGGCAACCGGGTGCCGAGGCGCTACCTGAGCGTCCTCCGGGCCGGCCGGCGCAGGGAGCGGAAGGGCGCCTGATCTCGTCGACGTCTGATCCCCGAGCAGCCTCCCGCTCGGAGGAGTTGACTGGCGCCATGACCGAGATCGCCGACCGCTACCGCCGCAACGCCCAGCGCTTCACCGACGTGGTCCGGGCCGTCCCCGACGACGGCTGGGACGCCGACTCCCCGTGCGAGGGCTGGACCGCCCGCCAGGTCCTGGAGCACGTCGTCGAGAGCCAGCACGGGTTCCTCGCCCGCTTCGACCTGGCCCCGGCCGTCGACGGCGAGGACGACCCGCGCGACCGGTGGGACCTCGTCCGCGACGGCATCCAGCGAGGGCTGGACGATCCCGAGACGGCGGCGATCACCTACGACGGCATGTTCGGCGAGACGACCTTCGCCGACACCGTCGACCAGTTCATGAGCGCGGACCTGACGGTCCACAGCTGGGACGTCGCCCGGGCCGCCGGTCTGTCCGAGCACGAGGCCATCCCCGAGGACGAGGTCCGACGGCTCGACGAGCGCCTCCGCCCCATGGGCGACACGATCCGCATGCCGGGCGTCTTCGGACCCGAGGTCCCGGTGCCCGACGACGCCCCCGCCCAGGACCGCCTGCTCGGGTTCCTCGGCCGCCACCCCTGAGGGCGCCGCCGCCGCACGCCGCCATGCCAGGCTCGGGCCATGGCGCACTTCGGGGACTTCCAGGTCGGCATCTACCTCGACGGGATGATGAACGGCACCACGCCGGAGCTCACCACCAACCTCGTCCGGCTCGAGGACCAGGCCCGCGAGGTGCTGGCGCCGGAGGCCATGGGCTACATCGTCCCGAGCGCCGGCGACGGCGCCACCACCCGGGCCAACCGGGAGGCGTTCGACCGCTGGCGCATCGTGCCCCGCATGCTGCGCGGCGCGAAGGAGCGCGACCACGCCACCACCGTCCTCGGCACGAAGATGGCGGCACCGGTGATGATCGCCCCCGTCGGCGTGCAGACCCTCGCCCACCCCGAGGGCGAGCTCGCCACCGCCCGGGCCGCCGCCGGCATGGGCCTCACCTACATCCACTCCACCGCCGCATCGCACGACTTCGAGCAGGTGGCTGCGGCCAGCGGTGACGGCTCGCGCTGGTACCAGCTGTACTACCCGACCGACCCGGACGTGACCGAGAGCTTCCTCGAGCGGGCGAAGGCCGGTGGGTACGAGACGCTGGTCGTCACCCTCGACACGACCATGCTCGGGTGGCGCCCGGCCGACCTCGACCGCGGGTTCCTCCCCTTCCTCGCCAACGTCGGCATCGCCAACTACCTGTCCGACCCGGCCTTCCGCTCCAAGCTCGACCGCACGCCCGAGGAGGACCCGGGCTCGGCCACGTTCCTCTGGTCGGGCATGTTCCCCAACCCCGGCCTCAGCCTCGACGACCTGCCGTTCCTGCGCGAGCGCTGGGACGGACCGATCGTGCTCAAGGGCATCGTCCACCCCGACGACGCCCGAGCGGCGGTCGACGCCGGCGTCGAGGGCATCGTCGTGTCGAACCACGGCGGCCGCCAGGTCGACGGCGCCATCGGCGCCCTGGATGCGCTCCCCACGGTGGTCGAGGCCGTCGGCGACCGGGCCACGATCCTGTTCGACTCCGGCGTCCGCACCGGCACCGACGTGCTGAAGGCGCTGGCGCTCGGCGCCGAGGCCGTGCTCCTCGGTCGGCCGTTCCTCTACGGGCTCGCCCTCGACGGCCAGCAGGGCGTCGAGCACGTGCTGCAGTGCCTGCTGGCCGAGCTCGACCTCGCCCTCACCCTCGCCGGGTACCCCGACATCGCCGACCTCGGCCCGGAGGCCCTGCAGCGCTGGTGACGCTCAGGCGTCGTGGATGCCGGCCCGGACCTGGGCCACCACCTCATCGGGCAGCTCCGTCATCCCGTGCGCCGCCGCCGCGTGCTCGCCGGCGGCCTGCAGCACGTCGTCCTCGGTCTCGCCGGTGACCACGCCATCGCACCCGTCGACCACCGTGCCGCACTCGAACTGCTTCATGTGCCCTCCTCTGTGTCCCCTGCGGCAACCGTACGCCTGCGTTCCGTCGCCGTGAAGGGGTTGCCATCGACTCACCGGTGGCGTATACCTACAACCATATGGTTGTAGATGTTGCCGAGCAGTCCGACGTCGATCGCTTGTTCCACGCGCTGGCTGACGCCACCCGCCGGGACATCGTCAGCGTCGTGCTGGGTGAGGCGCACTCGGTCAGCTCCCTGGCCCGGCGCTACCCGATGAGCTTCGCGGCGGTGCAGAAGCACGTCGCCGTGCTGGAGGAGGTCGGCCTCGTGACCAAGGAGAAGCGCGGGCGGGAGCAGCTCGTCCGCGGTGACATCGAGCGCATCCGTGCCGCACGTGGCGCGCTCGACCGGCTGGAGCAGGTGTGGCGCGACTGCGTCGCACGGATGGACGAGATCCTCGCCGAGGATCCATGAGACAGGAGATGCAGCGATGCCCGTGATCAGTGTGAACAAGGACACCGACGCCCTCGAGATGACCGTCGTCGCCGAGTTCGACGCCCCCGTCGAGCGCACGTGGGAGCTGTGGGCCGATCCCCGCAAGCTCGAGCGCTGGTGGGGCCCGCCGACGCACCCGGCCACGGTCGTCGACCACGACCTCACCCCCGGCGGCCTGGTCAGCTACTTCATGACCTCGCCGGAGGGCGACAAGTACCACGGCTGGTGGAAGGTCGAGTCCGTCGACGCACCCCGCCTGCTCGAGGTCGAGGACGGCTTCGCCGACGACGCCGGCCAGCCGAACCCGGACATGCCGACCACCAAGATGCGGGTCTCGCTGGCCGACCGCGACGGTGGCGGCACCCGGGTCACCATCCTGTCCACCTTCCCCTCCGCAGAGGCGCTGGAGCAGATGCTGGAGATGGGCATGGAGGAGGGCATGCGAGAGGCCATGAGCCAGATGGACGCCGTGCTCGCCGCATCGGCCTGAGCGCCCACGGCTGCCGCGCCTCGCTGGAGGCGCGGCAGCGGCGTGCTCAGAGGACGAAGTCCTCGCCGGTGGCCCGGATGGTGATGTCGCCGATCGACACGCCCCAGGGCTGGTCGATGGCGTGCACGACCTGCTCGGCGACGACCTCCGGAGCGATGTCCCAGTAGCGGATGTCGTCGGCGTCGGACAGGGCGGGGTCGAGCGTGCCGCCCATCGATGCCATCACCCGCTCGATGTAGCGGTCGTTGTTCTGGGCCACGATGCCGATGGCCGCACCAGGGTTGATGACCCCGCCCGCCAAGCCCGTGCCGAGCACGCCCGTCGGCCGCACGATCGTGACCTTGATCTTCCCCTGCGACTCGACCCGCAGCGAGTTCGAGAGCGTCGCCACCGCCGCCTTGGTCGCCGAGTACACGCCCGAGCCCGCCGTGCCTGCATTGGCGTAGATCGACGAGATGTTCACGACGTGGCCCCGGCCCTGCGCCAGCATCTGGTCGTGCACGGCGACGATGCCGTTCAGCACGCCCTTGAAGTTGATGTCGATGCAGCGGACCCACGCGTCGTAGGCCTGGGCGTGGTCAGCGATGAAGGCCAGCGGCATCACACCGGCGTTGTTGACCATGACGTCGACCGCGCCGAAGCGACCGACGGCACGCTCGACCATCGCCTGCACCTGGCCGAGGTCGGTGACGTCGACGCCCACCGCCTCGGCCTCGCCGCCGGCCTCCTCGATGCCCTTCGCCGCAGCCGCAGCGGCCGCCTCGTCGATGTCGCCGAGCACGACCTTCGCGCCCCGGGCTGCGGCCATCTCGGCCATGAGCTTGCCGAACCCACCGCCGGCGCCCGTGACGGCGACGACCCGGTCCGACAGGTGGCTGTTCGTGCGATCGACCATGGGGGGATCTCCTCCGTTCCGTGCCGGCGACGTGCCGGTGGGCAGGGAGTCTGGCCGGAGACGATGGGTAGCGTCGTCGCGTGACCCTGCGGACCCGCTTCACCGACCTGTTCGACCTGGCCCACCCGGTCATGTCGGCGCCGATGGCCATGCACAGCAGCGCGACGCTGGCCGCGGCCGTGTCCGAGGCGGGCGGCCTGGGCTCGTTCGGGGCGATGCACGCCGACCGGGGGCCGGAGTGGGTCTCGCAGCAGTGCGCGGAGATCCGCGCCACCACCGAGCGCCCCTTCGCGGTCGGCTTCATCACACCGTTCCTGGGCTTCGCCGAGCCGTTCCTGGCCGCCGCACTCGAGGCCCCGCCCGCCGCGGTGGTGCTGTCCTTCTCCGACCCCGGCCCCTGGGCCCCGCGCCTGCGGGACGCCGGCGTGCGCCTGATCTGCCAGGTGCAGGACCACGACAGCGCCGCCCAGGCCGTGGACGCCGGCGCCGACGTGCTCGTCGCGCAGGGCACGGAGGCCGGCGGGCACACCGGGACCATGGGCTTGCTGCCCTTCCTGGCCGCCACCGTCGATCGCCACCCGGACGTGCCGGTGCTGGCGGCCGGCGGCATCGCCGATGCGCGCACGCTCGCCGCCGCGCTCGTGGCCGGCGCCGACGGCGCGCTGCTCGGCACCGCGTTCCTCGCTACGCCTGACGCCGTGGACATCGACGACGGCTACCGCCAGCTCATCGTGGACAGCGACGGCACCGACACCGTCCTCACCGACGTGTTCGACGTCCTGAGCGGCCTGCCCTGGCCAGACTCGATCCACGACCGCATGCGCCGCAACCGCACGACCGAGGAGTGGGGCGGTCGCGAGTCGGAGCTGGCCGAGCGGCGCGAGGAGGTGGCCGGCGGGTACACGCCGGGCGGCGTGCCCGACCCGGACCGCGACGCCGTCCGCTACGGGCAGTCCGCCGTCGCGGTGGCGGAGGTCCGAGCCGCCGGCGACGTCGTTCGTGCGCTCTCCTCGGGTGCCGAGGTGCTGCTCCGCAGCCGCCCCTCCGCACTCCTCTGCTGAGCGAGCCGCACCACCACCTCGCGCTCTGGCACGCTGCCGCCCATGCCGTTCGACACCGTCACCGGGTACTGCTGGCCACAGAGCGTCGCGCCGGGTGAGGCCGTCGGCCTCCACCTCTCGTCCGCCGGCGGACGACCGGTGCAGGTCGAGATCGCACGGGTGGGCGGCACGCGCGACGTCGTGTGGTCCGACACCGTCCCCGCCGACTTCCACCCCACGCCCCAGGGCGCCGACGCGAACGGGTGCGGCTGGCCGGCGGCGATCTCGGTCGACGTCGGCGACGATTGGCGCTCCGGCTACCACGAGGTCGTCCTCACCATCGACGTCGACGGACGGCAGCGGACGACGCACGCCTTCTTCGTCGTGCGTGCCGACGCCAGCAGCCGGAACACGATCCTGCTGCAGCTGGCCACCAACACGTTCCACGCCTACAACGACTTCGGCGGCCGGAACCTCTACACCGGTGGCACCACCGTCTCGATGCAGCGACCGATGTCGCCCGGCTACCTGCACAAGCCGCCCGGCCCGGGCCGGCGGGTCACCAACGTGGTCCCTGACGACCGCCAGATGACCGCCCACGTCGGCTACCTCCAGCTCAACCACCTGTCCCCCTACGCGGGTTCGGCCGGCTGGCCGGACTGGGAGCAGCCCTTCGTCGAGTGGGCCGAGCGCAACGGCTACGGCATCGACGTCGTGCTCAACAGCGACCTCGAGGAGTTCCCCGAGCTGGTCGAGCGGTACCGCCTCGTCCTCAGCGTCGGCCACGACGAGTACTGGTCCGGTCCGATGCGCGACACGGTCGAGGCCCACATCGCCCGGGGCGGCAACGTGGCCTTCTTCTCGGGCAACACGTCGCTGTGGCAGGTGCGGCTCGAGGGCCACGACGGGAGTGGACGGGCCACGCAGATGGTGGGGTGGAAGGGCCGCTTCCGCGACGACCCGCTGCACGGCACCGACCGCCAGGCCGAGGTCACCACGTTCTGGTCCGACCACATCCTCGACCGTCCCGAGAACCACATGACCGGGGTGAGCTTCACCCGGGGCGGGTACCACCGCATCGGCAAGAACGTCACCAACGGCGCCGGCGGCTACACGATCCACCGCCCCGACCACTGGCTGTTCGAGGGGACCGGCATCGGCTACGGCGACGTGCTCGGCGGCGAGGCGAAGGTCGTCGGCTACGAGTGCGACGGCTGCGCCTTCACCTACCGGGACGGCCTGCCGTACCCCACCGGCGAGGACGGCACGCCCGAGGACCTCGAGATCCTTGGCACCGTCCCGGTCGCCCACTTCACGCACACCTCCGCACCCCGGCCGCCCGCGCCCGGCACCCCGTCGGAGCTCGAGTACATCGCGTCACGCGTCTTCGGCGAGCGGGGTCAGGAGCACCGCATCGCCCACGGCCACGCCGTCCTCGGCACCTACACCTCCGCCGGCGGCGGCACCGTCGTCACCTCCGGCTCCACCGACTGGGCCCACGGCCTCGCCGCCCACGACCGCAACGTCGAGCGCATCACCGCCAACGTCCTCGACCGCTTGGGCTGAGGCGATGGCCCCAAGAGGTCACACCTCTTTGTCAGTCCCTCGTCACCACCACCTTCAAAGCCCCCGTCTCGCCGGCCCGGGCGAACACGTCGTAGGCCTCCATGAAGTCGTCCATCGCGAAGTGGTGGGTCACGAACCGGCCGGAGTCGACCTGGCGGCTCGTCACCAGCTTGAGCAACGTCGGCGTCGAGTACGTGTCGACCAGCCCGGTCGTGATGGTGACGTCCTTGATCCACAGCTCCTCGAGGTGGAGCGTGGCGGGCTCGCCGTGCACCCCGACGTTGGCGACGTGGCCACCAGGGCGGACCAGTGCGGCCGCCAGCTCGAAGGTGGCGGGCACGCCGACCGCCTCCACGGTCACGTCGGCGCCCAGGCCGTCGGTCAGGCTGCGCACGACCTCCAACGGGTCCTCGCGGTCGTTGTTCACGGTGACGTCGGCGCCGAACCCCTTCGCCGCCTCCAGTCGGGCGTCGACCTTGTCGATGGCGACGATGTGCGCCGGGCTGTAGAGCTTGGCGCCCATGATCGTGGCCAGGCCGATCGGGCCGGCGCCCACCACTGCGACCACGTCGCCGGGTGAGACCTTGCCGTTCAGCACGCCCACCTCGTACCCGGTGGGGATGATGTCGGCGAGCATCAGGAGCTCCTCGTCGGCGACGCCGGCGGGGGCCTGGTAGGTCGAGGTGTCGGCGAACGGGACCCGCACGTACTCGGCCTGGGTGCCGTCGATGAGGTGGCCGAGGATCCAGCCGCCGCCGCCGAGGCACTGCCCGTAGCGGCCCTCGCGGCAGAAGCGGCACGAACCGCACGAGGTGATGCAGGACACCAGCACCTTGTCGCCGACGGCGACGGTCTTCACGCCGGCGCCGACCTCCTCGACCGTGCCGACCGCCTCGTGCCCGAGGATCCGCCCGTCGGTCACGGCGGGCACGTCGCCCTTCAGGATGTGCAGGTCGGTCCCGCAGATGGTGACGGCGTCGACGCGCACGATGGCGTCGGTGTCGTCTTGGATGGTCGGCTTCGGGACCTCTTCCCAGTCCTTCTGGCCCGGCCCGTGGTACACGATGGCGCGCATGGCGCTCTCCTCTTGTCGTCAGTGACGTCGCCCTGATCGTGTGCCTGGCTGCAAGGTACGACCAGGGTCCAACGTCCCGCCCGGGCCGTGCCGGGTGGCGGAGGGAGCGCCGCTGCCGTCAGGTGCCCCGCAGTCGCGCCACGATGGGCGCGGCCGTCTCCATGGCGTCGGCCTGCACGACCAGGTAGCTGGCGTCCCAGCGGTCGCGCCGAGCCTGCAGCGACTCCACGATCTCGTCCTCGGTGCCGATCCACGCCAGCGGGTAGTCGGCCACCTCGGCCGGGTCGAGGCCGAACATCGGGGCCAGCATGTCGATGGTGCCGGGGGCGTCGTCGGTGACCACGCAGGCGAAGACGAGCATGTTGATCTCGATGGAGTCGTAGCGGTCGCCCGCCGCCTCCCGGACCCAGGCCAGCTTCTCGTCGGTGCGGTCGGCGGCGCCGTTCTGCGCCGTCGGCGTGTCGACCTGGCCGGAGGCGATCTTGGGGTTGATCCCCACGATGTCGGCGTGCTGCGCGGCGAGGGTCAGGATCCGCTTGCCACCACCGCCGATCAGGATCGGCGGGTGCAACGACTGCACCGGCTTGGGGAAGCCCCGGTAACCCGTCACGTCGTAGTGCTCGCCCGTGAAGTCGACCGTCTCGCCGGTGAAGATCGCCTTGCAGACCTCGAGGCTCTCGGCCAGGCGGTCGATCCGCACGCCGGCGCCGTCGTGCTGGATGCCCGACTGCTCGTAGTCGGTGTTCATCCACCCGGCGCCGATGCCGAACTCCACCCGACCCCCGGACAGCACGTCCAGGGTGGCGACCTCCTTGGCCAGCACGACCGGGTGCTTGTAGTCGTTGGCGAACACCAGCGTCCCGATCTTGAGGTCGGTGGTCGCGTCGGCGGCCGCCATGAGGGCCGGCACCGGGGCGAGCTGCTCGCCGAAGTGGTCCGGCATCATCACGCTGTCGTACCCGAGCTCCTCGGCCCGGCGGGCCAGGTCGGCCCACTCGGTCGCCGACGAGGCGTTGGCCAGCTGGACGCCGAAGCGGAAGGGACGGGGGTGGCTCATGCGGACTCCAGGTGCCGGGGGCGAGGACGCCGGCGAACCTAACCCGGTCGCCCAGCCTCCCGTCCGGCACGCCCGGCCGGGGCGTAGGGTCCGCGCCATGGCGACCGACCCGCTGACCGAGCCCATCGAAGACGGCGAGCACCAGGAGTTCGCCGGCATCCGCATCGACCTGTTCCAGGCCGGTGACGCCCGCGTGAAGCGGCTCGTCTACCAGCCCGGCGGCCGGTGGTCCGAGCACGTGAAGCCCCACGTCGGCACCGACACCTGCGAGCACGCCCACGTCGGCTTCCTCGCCCGGGGCCGCCTCGCCGGCGAGTACCCCGACGGCTGCACCTTCGACTTCGTCGCACCCACCGGCGTGCACATCGATCCCGGCCACGACAGCTGGGTGCCCGGCGACGAGCCCGCCGTGCTCATCGAGTTCGACTTCGGTCCCGACACCGTCGATCGCCTCGGCATCCCCGCAACGCACCAGCACTGAGCCAGCCGCTCAGGCGGTCGCCGCGGGAGCGGGCACGGGGTCCTGGCGGCCGTCGACCGACAGCCGGGGCACGATCCGGTCGAGCCAGCGCGGCATCCACCAGTTCCGCTCGCCGAGCAGCTCCATCGCCGCCGGCACGACGACCATGCGCACGAGCGTCGCGTCGATGAGCACGGCGAGGGCCAAGCCGAGGCCGAAGAGCTTGATCTCCCGGATGTCCTCGAACAGGAACGACCCGAAGACCACCACCATGATCGCCGCGGCCGCGGTGATGACCCGGGCGGTCGACGCCAGGCCGTCGGCGACCGACGTCACGGCGTCGCCCGTGCGGTCGTACTCCTCGCGGATGCGGGAGAGCATGAAGACCTCGTAGTCCATCGACAGGCCGAACACGACGGCGAAGAGCATGAGCGGGATGAACGGGTTGATGGGGCCGCCACTGATGCCGAGGAGCTCGGCGCCCCAACCCCACTGGAAGACGGCGACGACCACGCCGTAGGCGGCGCTGATCGAGGCGATGTTCATGGCCACGGCCTTCAGCGGGACGAGGACCGAGCGGAACACCATCATCAGCACGAGGAACGACATGCCGAGCACGGCGGCGAAGAAGACCGGCATGCGCCCGGTGAGGTGGTCGGTGACGTCGACGCTCGTGGCGGTACTGCCGGTGACGTGGACCTCGAGATCGCCGGACGTGGCGGGGAGCACGTCGTCGCGCAGGGTCCGGACGAGGTCGGTGGTCGCCGCGTCCTGCGGCGAGGTCTCCGGGACGACCGTCATCACGAAGGCCCGACCGGATCGATCGGGCGTCGCCGGGGTCACGGCGGCGACGCCGGGCGTGGCGGCGAGCGCGGCGCGCAGGGCGTCCACATCGGCAGCGGACGTCTGCGGTCCCGTCGAGGCGGTGACGACCAGCGGACCGTTGAAGCCGTCGCCGAACCCCTCGGCGACCAGCTGGTAGGCCTCGTGCGTCGGCGTGCCCTCGGGGAAGTTGCCCTCGTCCGGCCACGCCAGTCTCATCCCGAGGACCGGCGACGCCAGCACGGCCAGCACGACCGCAGCCCCGCCGAGCCACGCCCACGGGTTGCGTTGGACGGTGCGGCTCCACCGGTGGGCGAGGGTCTGCTCAACCGGCCGTGACGGGCGACGTCGGACCGGCCGGCGCAGGGACGCGAGGATGGTGCTCGCCCCCAGGGTGCCGACGGCGAGCCCCACGCCGGCCAGCGCCACGGGTCCGGAGCCGATGCCGGCACCGAGGAGGGCGAGTGCGGCGAAGGCGGCGGCGAGCAGACCTCGCCACCGCGTGATCTCCAGTCGCTCGTGCGCGAACCCGAGCAGGGCGGGCAGGAGGGTGATCGAGGTGAGCATGGTGGCGAGCACCGTCACCGACACGCCGATGCCCATGCCGCCCAGCCACCCGAGGCCGACCAGGAGCAGGCCGAGCATCGAGATGACGACGGTGGCGCCGGCGAACACGACGGCCCGGCCGGCGGTGTCCATGGCCGTGACCGTCGCAGCGCGCGGCGCGTGGCCGGCGCCGACCAGCTCCCGGTAGCGGGTGACGATGAAGAGGGCGTAGTCGATGCCCACCCCGAGGCCGACCATCATCCCGATGACGGTCGTGTCCTCGGGCATGGTGATCACGTGGCTGAGCACCCCCATGGACGCGATGCCCACCGCCACCCCGCCGAGCGCGACGGCGATCGGCAGCCCCATGGCGAGCACCGACCCGAAGGCCACCACGAGCACCACGACCGCGAAGGCGAGACCGATCAGCTCGGTCTTGGGCGGTTCGATCGTGGCGAGGTACTGGCCCCCGGCGAGGACCTGGAGGCCGTCGATCTGCGGGGCGCGCTCGGCGATGAGGTCGCCGATGCGTCCGGACTGCACGCCGTCGACGTCGGCGGCGAGGTTCACCTGGGCGAACGCCACCTGGCCGGCGAGCGGCCCGGCCGTCGCGATCTGCCCCGCACCCGCAGGCTCGTACGGTGACACGACCGTCGCCCCCAGCTGCTGGGGGCTGCCCTCGGCGTCGGGGAAGCCGGCGGTCACGTCGGCGAAGAGGGCCTCCATCGCCGCCACGACCTCGGGGTCGTCCACACCGCGGTCGGCCCGGAACACGATGGTCCCCGACTGCCCGCCGGTGCCCAGCTCGGGGAAGTGCTCGTCGAGGGCGGCGAAGCCCGCAGCGCTGTCCGACCCAGGCACCTCTGACGTGCTGCTGAAGGCCGTGCCGGCGACGCCGGCCGCGATGAACACGATGACGATCGCCGCGAGCCACGCGCCCACCGCAGCCCTCCGGTGGTCGAAGGACCAGCCGCCGATCCGTCCCAGGAGCGCGGGTCGGATGGAGGGCGGAGGTGGTGGACCCGCTGCGGTCGCGGGGCGATCGATCGTCGGTGCGCTCATCGGGCCATCGTCCGGTGCGCAGCACCGGTGCGCATCGGGTGTCCGGCCATCGTCCGCTCCGTCGATCGGTGGAGATCGCGGTCGTCCCTTCGGCCGATCCGTGGCGTCACCGCCTTCCGTACGCTGACCGTCGTGTCGATCGAAGCCGTGCGGGGGTTGTGGGGCGAGCCGCGCGCCGCCGACGCCGAGGGCCCGCAGGCGCGGGACTGGCTGCTCGTCGTCGTCCTGGTGGTCCTCGCGAGCGCCGAGACGGTGCTGCGGGACGACCTCGTGTGGCGGGTGCCATCGGTGGCGACGGCCTTCCTCGGTGCCGCGCTCCTGCCGTGGCGGCGGGTGCACCCGCTGGCCACGACCGCCCTGGCGATCGGCGCGACGAGCGCCGTCGACCTGCTCGCGCTGAGCCGGGACGTCCCGTGGGACGGGCTCAGCACCTCCCTCTTCTTCCTGCTGCTCCCCTACTCGATCGGCCGCTGGGGCTCCGGGCGCGAGGTCGTCGGCGGCATCGCGGTGTTCGCCGTGCCGCTCACCCTCGCCGCCGTCTCGGGCGACGCTCGCAGCGAGGTGATCGGCGGTGCGGCCGTCGTGCTCCTGGCGGGCGCGGTCGGCGCCGGCATCCGGTACAAGGGCATCTCCCAGGCACAGGAGCTGCGCAACGTCCGGGTGTCCGAGCGGGCCGAGCTGGCGCGCGAGCTGCACGACTCGGTCGCCCACCACGTGTCCGCCATCGCCATCCAGGCCCAGGCCGGGCAGGTGCTGGCCGGCACGCAACCCGCAGCGGTCGCCGAGATCCTGGCCGTCATCGAGGAGCAGGCATCCCGCACCCTCGAGGAGATGCGCTCGATGGTCGGCGCGCTGCGGGACAGCGACCGGGCCGAGCTCGCCCCCCAGCAGGGCGTCCACGACATCCGGCGCCTGGCCGACCGGGACGGCGCGGCCCCGGCGGTGGAGGTGCAGCTCCGTGGCTCGCTCGACGACCTGCGCCCGTCGGTCGACGCCGCGCTCTACCGCCTCGCACAGGAGGCGATCACCAACGCGCGCCGCCACGCCCGCCACGCCAGCGCGGTGACCGTGACGGTGGCCGGCGCCGACGACGACGTGCACCTCACCGTCGACGACGACGGCGACGGCGCGACCGGCGGCACCGCGCCGGGGTTCGGGCTCACCGGCATGGCCGAGCGGGCCAAGCTCCTCGGCGGCACGTTCTCCGCCGGCCCCCGGGGCGACGGCGGCTGGCGGGTCGCGGCCGTCCTGCCCCGGCACGGACCGACCACATGAGCGTCACCGTGCTCATCGCCGACGACCAGGACATCGTCCGCGCCGGCCTGCGCATGATCCTGGACGCCCAGCCCGGCATCGAGGTCGTCGCCGAGGCGTGCGACGGCAGGGAGGCGGTCGAGCTGGCGCAGCGGCTCCGTCCCGACGTCTGCCTGCTCGACATCCGCATGCCCGAGCTCGACGGCATCGAGGCCACCCGCCGCCTCGCCGGGCCCGATGTCGCCGACCCCCTCGCCGTCGTCGTCATCACCACCTTCGACCTCGACGACTACGTGCACGGTGCGCTCAAGGCCGGCGCCCGCGGCTTCCTGTTGAAGGACTCGGGACCCGACCTGCTGGGGCAGGCGGTGCACGCCGCGGCCTCGGGCGACGCCCTCATCGCCCCGAGCGTCACCGCCCGCCTGCTCAGCGCCTTCGCCGACATCCCGACCGGCGGGACGCCGACCCAGCCGATCGACCCGCTCACCGACCGCGAGGAGGAGGTTCTGCGCACGGTGGCCCGGGGCCGCACCAACGCCGAGATCGCCGACGACCTCTACATCAGCCTCAGCACCGTGAAGACGCACCTCGCCAGCCTGATGACCAAGCTCGGCGCGAGGAACCGGGTGGAGCTGGCGATGTGGGCCTACGAGACCGACCGGATGACCTGAGCCGCCGTCCGCTCAGCGCACCAGCTGGGTGTCCGGAGCGAGGAAGCGCGGCGTGGCGTCGAGGCGGGCCCAGTCGTCGTCGTCGAAGCCGAACATCGCCAGCGGGAACAGCTCCAGCTCCTCCTCCTCGATGTGGGCCGCCAGCTCGAAGTACATCCTCCGGTCGAACCGGCCGGCGATGAGCGCGGCGCCGATGTCGGTGTGCTCCTGCTCGAGCTGGTCGCAGTGGGCCGGGTCGAGACCGCCGGTCTCGAGGAGCAGGGGGTAGAGGGCGACCTCCTCGGCGTCGACGTGGACGGCCAGCATCTTCCCCAGCTGGTCCCGCAGGGGCCCGTCCGCCACGCCGGTCGCGCCGTGCCGCTCGCTCAGGGCCCACGCCACCTCGAGGATCTGCTCGTGCTCGGTGGAGAGCTCGGCGATGGCCCGGAACTGCCGGCAGCTGCAGTGGTCGCACATGTCCTCCGGTGTAGCCGCCGCCGCACGGCGTCCGGCAGGGTCGATGGTCCCTTCGTCGAGCGCACCGGAACTCCCCACGCGACGGAGGGACCGCCGTGGCAGCCTCTCGCCATGCACGGGGAGCACACGGACGCGCTCGTCGTCGCCGCCACGGGGGTCCGGAAGCGCTTCGGCGACGTACAGGCGGTCGACGGCGTCGACCTGTCGGTCCGCAGCGGCGAGCGGGTCGGCATCGTCGGACCGAACGGGGCCGGCAAGACCACGCTGCTGCTGATGCTGCTCGGCGCCATCGACCCGGACGAGGGCTCGGTCGAGCTGCTCGGCCGGCGCCTCCCGAACGGGCGCAGCGCGGCCATGGAGGACGTGGGCTTCGCCGCCGGCTACCTCCCGCTGCCCGACCGCCTGCGGGTCCACGAGGCGCTGCGGTTCTTCGCCGACCTCCACGACGACCCCGACCCGGCCATGGTCGTCGACCGGGTCATCGAGGAGCTCGACATCGGCTACCTGCGGGACAAGTCGTGCATGAGCCTGTCCTCGGGGCAGGCCACCCTCGTCGGCATCGCCAAGGCCGTCATGCACCGGCCCCGCCTCGTCGTGCTCGACGAGCCGACCGCGTCGCTCGACCCCGACATGGCCCTGCGGGTGCGCGACGCCCTCGCCCGGCTGAACGACGAGCACCGCACCGCCCTGCTCCTCACCAGCCACGACATGCGCGAGGTGGAGGCGCTCACCGAGCGGGTCGTGTTCCTGCGCGACGGCCACGTGCTGGCCGACGGCGAGCCCGCCACGGTCGTCGCCGACGCCGGCCACGCCACCCTCGAGGAGATGTTCCTGGCCGAGGCCGTCCGGATGCGGGGAGCGCGGCTGTGACTTCGACCGTCCCCGCCCTCGCCGAGCCCAAGCCGGGCATCCGGTGGCACCGGGTCCGTGCGGTGGTGCGTCGCCACGTCCTGGTCCAGGTCCGCAACCCCGGCCACTGGTTCCTGCTGATCGTGCTGCCGCTGGTCGACGCCGTGCTGTTCTCGTCCATCGGCGTCGCCTTCGGCGAGACCGACCGCGCCGTGGAGATCCTCGTCGTCGGGATCCTGCTCTTCCACGTGATCTGGCAGCTGACGCTGGCCGGCTCGCTCGGCTTCCTCGAGGAGGTGTGGTCCCGCAACGTCCTCAACCTGTGGACCACCCCGCTCACCGAGACCGAGTACGGGCTGGCGCTGCTGGTCGCCGGCTTCGTCCGCGCCCTCGTGTCGATGGCCCTCGTCGGTGCCGTCGCCGCCGGCCTCTACTCGGTCGACCCGACCGGCGCCGGGTGGGTGCTCGCCGTCGGCGCCGCCACGCTCATGGTCTTCGGCTGGGCCGTCGCGCTGCTCGTCGTCGGCCTCGTCCTGCAGTTCGGCGAGACCGCCGAGGTCTTCTCGTGGGGCACGCTCGTGCTGCTGATGCCGCTGTCGGGCATCTTCTACCCGCCCGAGGCGCTGCCCGGCGCCCTCCAACCGCTGGCCCAGGTCATCCCGCTCACCCGGGTGTTCGAGGCGACGCGGCAGAGCCTGGTCGACGGCACCGTCCAGTGGGCCGACCTCGGACTCGGCGCCGTCGGCTCGCTCGTGTGCGTGGCCCTCGGCGCGTGGTTCGTCCGGCGCCAGCTCCGCCGCTTCCGCGAGCAGGGCTGGATCACCCGCTTCTCCTGACCGGCCGCCTGCTCAGCGCCGCCCGAGGGTGTAGCGGATCTCCTGGTCGAAGCCGAGCCGGCCGTCGTCCTTCCGGCACCGCTCGACCGCTGCGAAGCTGAGCTCCTCGACCTCCCGGCGCCGGTGCTCCGGGATCGCGTCCCAGAACTGGCGCTGCCCGACCGACATCGACCACCGCTGCCAGTGCGCGGCGTCGTCGAAGCGGGGCGAGATCGACGACGTCACGGTGCGCACGTCGCGGAAGCCGGCGTCGGCGAGGAGCTGCTCCATCCCCTCGTCCGACGCGAACGGTGCCTGCGCGCCGGCCGTGCGCGCGTCCTTGGTCTCGGGCGGCCGGAAGGCGGCCAGCGTGGCGTCGACGTGCTCGCGCCACTGCTCGTCGTAGGGCCCGAACGTGGACACGCCCACCCGCCCGCCGTCGACGAGGACCTCCCGCCACGCCCGCAGCGCCTCGAGCGGGTCCGGCAGGAAGAACAGCACGAGCGACGAGGCGACCAGGTCGAACGACGACTGGGGCACCGCCGGCGCCATGGCGTCGCCGACGATGACATCGACCCACGACAGGCCGGCTTTGGCGGCGTCCGCGGCGGTGGAACCGACCATCCGCTCCGAGAGGTCGATGCCGGTCACCGCGCCGGTGGACGTGACCGCCTCGGCCAGCCGGATCAGGACGGCGCCCCGCCCGCAGCCCACGTCCAGCGCGCGCTCGCCCTGCTGCGGCTCGAGCGCCCGCACCAGACCTCCCGCCACCGGCTGGAACAGGTCCACGCCGACCGCGTCGTAGGTGTCGGCGACGCTGTCGAACAGCGCGGCCATCCGGTCCTGGTGCTCCGTCATCGCGCGCAGTGTGCCCCGCTCCCCGCCCGGCCCGCTCGGGCGAGCGGGTCGTCCGCCGCCACATCGCTGCGACAACCCGGTCGGCGGGTCAGGTCTCCAGCGGGAACAGGAGCGGCGCGACGCCGACGTCGTAGACGACGTGATCGCCCTCCAGGCGGGCTTCCGCAGTGGGCTCGTGGCGGGTCAGCCGTCCGTCGTGGAACAGGTGCTCGACCACGACGTGGTGCACCAGCACGAGGTGGTCGGCGAGGAGCCGGCGGTGGCAGCGCCACCACACCGACTCCGAGCACATGATCGCCACGCTCTCCTCGGCTGCCATGTCGAGCAGCTCGGCCACGCCCGAGGCGAACTCGTCGCTGCGCATGTGCCCGGCGTAGGCCCGGAGCTGCTCGTTGCGCAGGCCGATGTCCGGCGAGTCCGCCTCGAGCTTCCGCCGACCGCCGAGCGACTCCAGGTGCCGGTAGCCCACGTCGTGCTCGGGCAGCCACGCCGCCATCGCTTCGGACGAGAACTGCGGGTGCCGCCGGCTGCCGGGGTAGCGACGGACGTCGACCAGCTCGGTGACGCCGGCGCCGCGCAGCAGCTCGCCCAGCTCGTCGGCCTCCGCCGTGCCGTGCCCGACGGTGCGGATCGTCGTCATCGGGATCGGCCGGGGCCGGTCGTGGCCGGGCCGTCGGTGCGTCGGGCGTCGGCGGTGAAGCGCTCGAGGTGCTGCAGGAACTCGGCCCACGCCGGCTCGTGCTCGAGGAGGATGTGGTTGGCGCTGTCGAGCGGCGCGAACTCGGCGCCGGGGATCAGCGAGGCGAGCCGCCGTCCCTCGCTGAATGGCACCGCCCGGTCGTCGCGGGCGTGGAGCACCAAGGTGGGCACCCGCACCGCTCGGGCCAGGTCGCTGAAGTCCTGGTCGTGGAAGGCCGTCTCGAGCTGCACGGCGTTCTCGGCCGACGCCGTCTGCAGGGCCAGGTCGTTGAACCAGCGCATCTGCTCCGACGTCGCCTCTGGGACGAACGTCGTGGTGAACACCGTCCGGAACGCAGGGTTGGAGCCGCCCCACCCCACGCGGATGAGCTCCGGGATCAGCGCAGCCTGTGCCGCGGACTCGGCATCGCGCCGACGCATCCCGCAGACGTAGCCGCCGAGGATGACCAGGTGCGAGACGCGCTCCGGGTGCCTGACGCAGTAGTCCAGGGCCGGCCCCGCCCCCTGGGACATCGCGAAGAGCACGAACTGCGGGAGGGCGCCGCTGCAGTCGACCGCCGTCTCCAGGTCGCCGGTCCAGGTGGCGAGATCGTCGAGGCGACTGCCCGCGAGGTCGCGGTCCGACAGCCCGCCACCGCGCGCGTCGTAGCGGATGTAGCGGAACCGCCGCCCGAGCTCGTCCAGCCAGTGCCGCCAGACCGGGCTGTGCCAGTCGTGCTCGACGTGGGTCATCCAGGTCGCGGCCTTGACGAGCGGCGGTCCGGTGCCGACCTCGGCCACGGCCAGGTGCAGGCCGTCGGGGGCCTGGCAGAAGCGGATCGACTGGTGCCGGGCCTCCTCCTCGGGCGGGGTCACGAGCGCGGGTGCCTCCCGCACCGGCTCCACCACGACCGGAGCGACGAACTGGAAGCCCCGGCCGTGCACCGTCCGGATCACGCGCTGCGCACGGCCGTCGTCTCCCACCGCAGCCCGCGCTGCGGAGATCCGGCTGGCGAGCGCGCTGTCAGAGACGAAGTGGTCGCCCCAGACGGCGTCGAGGATCTCGGTCCGGGTGCACATCCGCTCGCGGCGCTCCACCAGGAAGCGGATCACCTCGAACACCTGCGGCTCGACCGGGACACGGGTCCCGCGCACGACCAGCTCGAACGTGTCGCAGTTCAGCTCGACGTCCTCGAACCGGTAGAGCACGCCCCCAGTATCCCGCCCTCGCACGGACCCGCTTCAGGCCGCTGCGGCGGCGACGTCGAGGTGGCGACGGACCTCGACCGCGAGCTCGACCGCGTCGCGGCCGATGCCGCTCAGGAAGGTGGAGCTGCGACGGCGTAGGAACGGCAGGCCGATGGCGAACAGCCCGGGCGATCGCAGGAGCCCCCCGTCGTGCAGGATCCGGCCGCGCCGGTCCAGGTGGGCGGGGTCGAGGCGGGGCGGCTCGTACCGGTTGCCGGTCGCCCACACCACCGTGTCGAAGGTGTCCAGGTCCATCGACGTCGGCGGCGTGCCGATCACGGTCGGCGGCGGCCGATCCGGTTCGAGCGCCGCGATCCCGACCGTGGCCACGAACTCGTCGATCTGGTCGAGGAGCCGGCTCTGCTTCAGGTCGGCGTTGGCGACGAGGTTGGCGAGGGCGCCGGAGAGCTGCAGGCGGCGGTCGCGCACGCCCACGAGGCGGCCGACGAGCTCGACGCCCTGCTCCCGCAGCGTGCGGAGGTCCATCGTGCGGTGCGGTGCGCCGATGAGCTGCGGCGACGGCACGTGGCGGGCCCGGCTCAGGTCGGCGAGG
Organism: Acidimicrobiaceae bacterium; assembly: GCA_036675575.1. Lineage (GTDB taxonomy): Bacteria > Actinomycetota > Acidimicrobiia > Acidimicrobiales > Salinilacustritrichaceae > Salinilacustrithrix. The sequence goes on along the minus strand of JAKFET010000217.1, from coordinate 8,782 downwards.
TCGTCGTCCCACCGCCGCGAGCTGATGCCCATCGCCTGCATCCACCAGAGGATGTCCCGTCCCCGGTAGCTGCGGGGGAGCCGCACGTGCTCGCCGACCGCGAGCGTGACGGACCGTCCGCTCCTCCTGGCCTCGTCCGCGATCTGGACGCCCGACGCCGACGCGCCCACGACCAGCACCCGTTCGCCGAGCTGGCTGGGGTTCCGGTATCCGGTCGCCGACAGCTGACCGATGCAGCCCGGGAGCTGGGCCGACAGCGGGGGGACGTCGGTCCGGCCCGGTCCCGTCGCCACCACCACGGCATCCGCCGTCCAGCACCCGGCGTCGGTCTCGACGACGTGGCGGGAGCCGTGCGCCCCCACCGCCGACACCTCGACGCCCGCCACCACGGGGCCGGCGACCGCCGCCGCGTAGGCGGCGAGCCCGTCCGCCAGCTCGGTCGCGGTCATGTAGCCGTCCGGGTCCGGCCCCCGGTACGGCAGGCCCGGCAGGCCGTTCATCCAGTTCGGCGTCAGGGTGCGCAGCGAGTCCCACCGCTCGTGGCGCCATGCGTGGCCGACGTCGTGGCGCTCCAGCACCACGTGGTCGACGCCGGCCGCCGCAAGAGAGCCGCTCATCGCGAGCCCCGCCGGGCCGGCGCCGATCACGACGACCGAGGCCGCCTCCACCGTTCCCCTCCTCCCCGCCTCGACCGCTCAGACGACCTCGACCACGACCGTCGTGGGGTTGGTGACGACGTCGAACACCGCCGAGCGCTTCTGCGACTGCGCCACGATCGCCTCGATGTCGCTGCGGGACGCGTCGGCGTCGATCTCGTAGCGCACCGTGATCTCGCCGAAACCGTTGCGCACGTCGGGGTCGATGCCGAGGATGCCCTGCAGGTCCATGTCGCCCGTGACGGTGGCGACCACCGACCGGAGCTGCACGTCGCGGTTCGTGGCCACCGATGCGATGCCGGCCGTGAGGCAGCCGGCGAGGCCGGCCAGCACCATCTCGGTGGGCGTCATGCCGTGGTCCTCGGACGCGAACAGCTCCGGGTGGTCGGTGTCGACGACGAAGGCCTGGCGGTGCGACTGCTCCGCCCCGAGCCCGGAGAAGCCCTCGACGGTGGTGCTGGTGTGGGTCCCGGCGACCCACTCGGCCCGGGCGCGCCACTGGAACGCGGCGGCTTCGGGAGCGTCGGTCAGCGCCGTCCGGGCGTCGAGCAGGGCCTGGACGTTCACGCCGTTGTCCACGCTCGGCTGGTCGGTGATGGTCATGGTGTCGCCTCCTGGTCGGGTGTGCGGTGGCACGGAGTGCCGATGCCACTGTCGACCGCTGCGCCGCACGAGACGTGGAGAGCACCCCCGGATCCTCTCGAGATCTCCTGAGAGCTTCTGGACGCGACCTCCAAGACCCGGCCGGCCGCGCAGGCCCACCATCACGACATGACCGCAGCCGCCGTCGATCCGTCCCTGTCCGGACCGGATCCCGCCACCCGACACGACTGGCGCGAGGCCGGCGACGCCTGGGGGCGCGCCGCCGCCGACTGGTCGTGCCTGTTCGAGCACTACGCCGCCGCGGTCATCGCCGCCATCCACCGGCGCACGGACATCGGCCCGGGCACGACGCTGCTCGACGTGGCGTGCGGGTCGGGGCTCGCCCTGGTGCAGGCCGCGTCTGCGGGGGCGACCGTCCACGGCCTCGACGCCTCCGAGCCGCTGGTGGACATCGCCCGAGCCCGGCTGCCCGGGGTCGACGTCCGGCTCGGCTCGATGTACGACCTGCCGTGGCCCGACGCCAGCTTCGACGTCGTGACCTCGATCAACGGCGTGTGGGGCGGCTGCGACGCCGCCGTCGTGGAGGCACACCGGGTGCTCCGTCCCGGCGGCTGGCTCGCCATCAGCTTCTGGGGTGACGGCCAGCCGCTCGACCTGCGCCCGGTGTTCAAGGTGTTCGCCCACAGCTCGCCGGAGGTGCACCTCGACGGGATGCGCCGCCTCAACGACATCGCGACCCACGGCGTCGCCGAGGCCATGCTCGAGGACGCCGGCTTCGTCGACATCGAACGGCACCAGCGCGTCTCGGTCCTCGAGTGGCCCGATCCCGACATCGCCTGGCGCGCCCTGTCGAGCATCGGCCCGGCCGTCCCTGCGCTCGAGCACGTCGGCCCCGCCGTCCTGAAGCGTGCGGTGCTCGACGCGCTCGAGCACTGCCGTGACGAACGGGGCGTGTACCGCTTCCGCAACGACCACCAGTTCGTCCTCGGTCGCCGTCCCTGACCCGAGCGCCGGTCACAGCCGCCACGTACGGCTCACGTGGTTGGGCGGCGAGGCTCCGGCGGAGAGCCGAGCCGCTCAGCCGTCGAGGACGTCCCGGAGCTTCGCGGCGAACGCCTCGGGCTGGCCGGCGTAGCCGTGCTCGGACCCCATGAACCCGCCGTGGTGGCTGGGGAACACGGTCGCCTCCTGCCCCAGCAGGCGGGCAGCGTGCACCGACGTGCGCCCCGTGAAGGTGTCCGCCGACTCCTCCCCCACGGCGACGACGACCCGGGTCGACGCCGCCGTCAGGGCGTCGACGTCGAGGCGGTGCTCCACGATCGCCTCGGCGACGCCCGAGAGCAGCGGGTCGTCCCGGGAGCCGTCGTCGTCCGTCGGCATGCCGAACATGGCCGGGTCGGGGTCGGGCTGGGCGAAGTACGCGTCGGTGAACTCGCCGGCCCAGCTGGTCATCTGGATGAAGCCGGCCATGCCCGCGCCGAACCCCTTCGCCGCATAGGCCTCCTGCACGCGCGTCCAGGCCCGGCGGGCCTGCTCGGCATCGGGGAGCACGTCGATGAGCGGCGGCTCGTGGGCGACGAGCGTGGACACGTCGCGGGGATAGGCGGCCACCAGCGCGAGCCCGGTGACCGCACCGCCGCTGCTGGCGAACACGTCGACCGGCCCCGCACCGAGCGCCTCGATGAGCGCGTGCAGGTCGGCCGCCTGGACGGCCGGGTCCTGGTCCTGGGTGCCGTCGGATCGGGTGCTGCGGCCGAGTCCACGGGGGTCGTAGCGAACCACCATCCGCTCGGGGAACAGGGCGGCGAGCGTGGCGAACCCGCTCGCGTCCATGGGTTGGCCGACCATGAGCAGCGGGCGCCCACCGTCCGCCTGTGGCTCGTCGATGTCGTAGGTCAGCTCGGCATCGGGGCGCTGGAGGGTCTTCGTCTCGGTCATGTGCGTACCGACGCTACGACGTCGCCCGACTCATCGGCCTCAGCGGACGGGTCAGGTCGGGACGCGTCACGGCGGCGGCGTACCTCTCTGTCGTGCGGGGCGGCGGAGCCCGGCCGAGGAGGGGAGACGGTCGTGGGCATCGCCTTCGACCTCAGCGGCCTGCGCCTGCTGCCCGCCGGCATCGTCGCCGACGCCGTCGACCACGTCGTGGACCTCACCGTCGGCCACGCACTGGCGGCCTGATCGTGGAGAGGACCGAGCCGCCACATTGCTGCGACAACCCGATGACGCCGTCGCCGTAGGGTCGCCGTGGTGACGACCACCGAGACGCACGGCTCCATCCTCGGCACCCGAGTGGTGCGCACCGAGGACCCCGAGCAGCTCCGCGGCGCCGGGCGCTACGTCGCCGACCTCCCGCTGGAGAACCCGCTGCACGCCGTCTTCGTCCGCTCCGACACGGCGCACGGCACGATCACCGCCATCGAGGTGGAGGAGGCCCGGGCCATGCCGGGCGTGGTGGCGGTCTGGACCGCCACCGATCTCGGCATCGCACCCCACCACGGGTTCGTGCGCCTGCACGACGACTTCGCCCGGGCGCCGCTGGCCGAGACCCGGGTCCGCTTCGTGGGCGAGGCCTTCGCCGTGGTGCTGGCCGAGACGCTCGCCCAGGGGGAGGATGCGGCCGCCATGGTGTGGGCCGACATCGACCCGCTGCCCGCGTCGATCGACCCCGAGGATGCCCTCGGTCCCGGTGCAACACCGATCATCCCCGGGCGGGACGACAACCTGGCCGTGTCCGAGTCGTCGGATGCGCCGCTCGACCTCGAGGCGGTGTCGGACGTGGTGGTCCGCGGCCGGTACGTGAACCAGCGGATCGCCGTCGCGCCGATGGAGGTGCACTGCTTCGCGGCCGCACCCGCCGAGGACGGCCGGCTCACCGTCTGGCCGGCCAACCAGTTCCCGCACCTCGTCAAGGCGGGCCTCGCCCGGGCGCTCGGCATGGAACCCGACCAGGTCCACGTCATCACCCCCCGGGTCGGCGGCGGCTTCGGCGGCAAGGCCGGCCCGCAGCACGAGTACACGGTGGTGGCCGCCGCCGCCCGCCGACTCGGTCGCCCGGTCGTCTGGGTGCCGGGTCGCAGCGAGGAGATGCAGGCCATGCCCCACGGCCGGGGCCAGGTCCAGTACGCCGAGCTGGGTTGCCGGTCCGACGGCACCTTCACCGGGCTGCGCGTCCACCTCGTGGGCGACGCCGGTGCCTACCCCGGGGTCGGTGCCGCCCTGCCCGGCGGCACCCGCCGCATGTCGCACGGCACCTACGCGTTCCCGGCCATCGAGTTCGACATCGCCGTGGCCGTCACCAACACCACGCCGGTCGGCGCCTACCGCGGCGCCGGCCGCCCCGAGGCCACGGCGCTGCTCGAGCGGCTGGTCGACCAGGCCGCCCACGAGCTCGACATCGACCCCATCCGCCTGCGCGAGCTGAACCTGCTCGGCGACGACGTCTTCCCCTTCACCACGCTCACCGGCAACACGTACGACAGCGGCCAGTACCTCCTGCCCCTGCGCACCGCCTCCCAGGCCGTCGGCTACGACGACCTGCGACGCGAGCAGGCCGAGCGCCGCGAGCGGGGCGACATCCGCCAGCTGGGCATCGGCGTCGCCGTGTACGTCGAGATCACCGCCGGCGGCGGCGCCCGTGAGAACGGTCGCGTCGAGGTGCACCCCGACGGCACGGCCACCGTCTTCGCCGGCACCTCCGCCCACGGCCAGGGGCACCAGACGTCCTACGCCATGCTCGTCAGCGCCCAGACCGGCATCCCCGTGGAGGACATCGCCCTGGTCGACGGCGACACCGACCGCATCCCCGAAGGCGGCGGCACCGGCGGCTCGCGCTCGATGCAGCTCGGCGGTTCGGCCGTCAACCAGGCCACCGAGGCGCTGGTCGACGCCGCCCGGTCCCTCGCCGCCCGTCTCCTCGAAGCCGACGAGGCCGACATCGTCGTCGACACGAGCACCGGCACCCTCGGCGTGCAGGGGGTCCCTGCTCGCGGGTTGCCCTGGTCCGAGCTCGCCGCCCGTGCCGTCGAGGAGGACGGCGGACCGCTCGCCGGCGACGCCCTGTTCGAGCAGGCCGGCGCCACGTTCCCGTTCGGCGCCCACATCGCCGTGGTCGAGGTCGACACGGAGACCGGGAAGGCACGGCTGCTCCGCCACGTTGCCGTGGACGACTGCGGGACGGTCATCAACCCGCTGCTCGTCGCGGGCCAGCAGCACGGCGGCATCGGCTCGGGCATCGGGCAGGCGCTGTACGAGGAGGTCCGCTTCGACGAGGACGGCAACCCGCTCACGTCGAACTTCGCCGACTACGGCTTCCCGTCCGCCGCCGAGATGCCGAGCTTCGACGTCCGCTCCACCGAGACCCCCTCGCCGCTCAACCCCCTCGGCGCCAAGGGCATCGGCGAGGCGGCCACCATCGGCTCGACGCCGGCGGTCCAGAACGCGGTGATCGACGCGGTGTCGCACCTGGGCGTGCGCCACATCGACATGCCGTGCACGCCCCAGCGGGTGTGGGAGGCCATCGAAGCCGCCCGCAACGGGGACGCCGACCCGTGGAGCGAGCCTCCTGCCGTCTTCGCCACCCTGGCCAAGGGATCCGACGTCGACGAGGACGCCGCAGCCGCCGCCGACGGGATCTGACCGCCGGCACCTCCGGTCGGCGACCGAGCGTCCCGGCTACGTTCCGCGTGTGGACCGGATCGAGATCGAGAAGAAGCTCCATCGCTCGCGGGTCGAGTGCATCGAGCGGCTGCAGGGGCTGACCGACGAGGAGCTGCACGCGCCGCAGACCCAGAGCGAGCACGACCCCGAGCTGTGGTGGTCCCGTGCCGACCACTTCATCCACACCACCCTGATCGAGCGCACCTTCAACGAGATGATCCGCCGCCACGTCGCCGGCGAGGTCGGCATGGCGGGCTCACCGGTCCAGCTCGACGACCACGGCAAGCCCACGTCCTCGTGGGACGACATCATGGCCGCGGTCAACCGCTACACCGAGGAGTGGGCGGTCGAGCACCGCGGCAAGCCGCTGGACGAGCTGGTGCGGATCGGCGCCGAGGTCCGGGGCGACACCCTCCAGCTGCTTGCGTCCCTCACCGACGACCAGCTCGCCGACCAGATCCCGGGAGCGCCGTGGGCCGGAGGCATCGTCGGCGGCATCCTCGCCGTCAACGCCGATCACGCCGTCGCGCACCGCGGCTACGGCGAGGGTGCGCACGGGCCCGAGCACCCGTAGGCACCGCCGGCACGGTCGGACGCTCGCTCGGCTGCAGCCTGGCCCGCTCACTGGCCGAGTCCGTCGACCGGATCGTCGACCTCACCGTCGGCCACGCCCTGCGGCCTGACGGTGAAGAGGTCGGATGCGCCACATTGCTGCGACAACCGATGACGCCCGGCCAGGCCAGCCCGACCATCGGAGATCGGACGTTGGCATGGTCCCCGGGAGCGACGCAGGCGAGGCGGACGGTCGCTCGTGCGCTGTGGCGACGGTCAGGCGGCCGCGGTCTCGGGGCGGGGGCCGTCGTCGTCCAGCCAGCGACGCCACGCCGCCTCGATGGCAGTGGTGTCGTGCTGGAGCGGGTGGAAGTCCGGCCGGTGGTAGTCGGCCAGGCGCTGGCGGAGGCGGCGGGAGAACAGCGGGTTGTTCCGGTTGCGCCACAGGCTCCGCAGCAGCGCGGCGCGCCGGTAGCTGCGCGGGTCTCGCAGGGCACCGGCGACCGTGTGGTAGCCGGCGATGAACGCGAGGGCCAGCGTCGCCATCCGCATCGCCTTGCGCCGGGTCGCTTCGTCGCCGCCGACCGCTCGGTAGACGTCGAAGGCCACCGCCTTGTGCTCGCACTCCTCGATGGCGTGCCACGCCCACATCCGGAAGAACCGCTCGTCGGCGAACCGCTGCTGCAGGTCGGGCTCCGTGAGCAGCATCTCGGCCATGGTCGCGGTGTAGTGCTCGAGCGCGGCGGTGAGCGCGAGCAGCATGATCGGCTCGGGCTCGTACTGCTCGTCCTCCTGGATCTGACGGCCGACGTCACGCAGGGGGCCGAAGCGGGTGGCGACCTTGATGATCCGCAGCATCCCCGGGGTCATCACCTCGTCGCGCTGCAGGCTCTCCTCGACCATCTTCGAGCGGTAGCCGAGCTCGGCGAGTCGCTCGTTCAGGCGGCGGTGCTCGCGGCCGTGGGTGACCTCCTGGCCGATGAAGGCGTTCACCTGGCGGCGCAGGTCCGGGTCGGTGACCTCGTCGCGGTAGTGCTTCACCGAGTCGATGAACAGCTGCTCGCCGTCCGGGAACAGCCCCGACAGCGCCGCCACCAGGTGGCACATGAGCACGTCGTCGTGGGCGGCGAAGTCGGCGTCGAGCCCGTCGATGACCTCTTCGAAGCTGATGCGGCGCACCGGGAAGTCGCGCTCGGGATCACTGGTCTGGCGGTCGGTGCTGGTGATGGCCATGGCGTGTGCCTCGCGATGTGAGTAACTGAGTGAATTACTGAATCACTCATATCATGACCGCTGGGAGCTAACCTGGCAAGGTGGCAATCGCCGGCATCACGACGCGAGGCGCGAAGACCCGCCAGGCCCTCCTGGACGCGGCGCGCGAGCGCTTCGCCCGCGACGGCTACCGGGCGACGTCGGTGGCTGACATCTCCCGAGACGCCGGCCTCGGCGGCACGACCGCCTTCGTCCACTTCGAGAACAAGGAAGCCCTGTTCTTCGCGGCCGTCGACGACGACCTCACCTCGCTCTTCGACGAGCTCGGCGTCGAGCTGGCGTCGCTCGGACCCGAGGGCGCAGTGGCCGAACGCCTGCTGGACACGGTGCTCGCCATCGTCGCGCGGTACCCGCTGGCCCGCCGGCTGCTCGCCGGCCTCGAGCCCGACGTGACCGAGCGGGTGCTCGAGACCGAGTCCTTCGCCGTCCTGCGCCGCGGCGTCGCAGAGCTGCTGGCCGAGGGCCAGGAGGCGGGCAGCATCCGTCCCGACCTGCCGCCCGAGCACCTCGCCGACGGCCTCGTCGCCATCGTCGTCGCCGTCGCCATGGCCTCGGTCCAGATCGGGCCGACCATCCCCGACGCCTTCGGGCCGGGCCTGGCCACCGTGCTTCGCGGCCTACTTACCCCCGACCCGCGCTGGGGCTGATCCGGTCGCTGACCGCTACTGGAGCGTGATCAGCGTCCCGAGGATCGCCGTCGCCGCAGCGAACGCCGCTCCGACGGTCGCCACGACCTAACGCCGGTTCTGTGGACGGAGGCCCCGACTCACATTCGCGAACCGTGCGGCGTTAGGAGACACGCACTAGCAACTCATCGGTTAAGCGCTTCGCGGCGCACCGCTAAGGTCACCTAGGAACGACTGTCAGGAGGCGGCTTGGCACACGATCGAGCGTTTTTCGCATACCCGAGCGAACCTCCGACTCGATCGGAGACGATGCGGGAAGCCGCTCGCAAGATCGCAGCCACAGGCACGGTCGCCACAGAGACGTGGGAGGACCTAAGGGTCACCGGGTCACTGATTATCGACAAGGTGCTGGCT
>JAKFET010000187.1:0-8792 GCA_036675575.1 Acidimicrobiaceae bacterium | reverse complement strand
GTAGGGCCCCACGTCGTCGCGCACGCCGGCGGCGCCGGCCAGGTCCTTGGCCAGCTCGAAGATGTGCTGGCCGTGCTCGTCGGCCATGACCTTGCGGATGGACGCCTCCGGGCCGGGCTGCTGGCCCTTGATGGCCGCCGTGACCGTGCGCAGGCGGATGAGCCGGAGCAGCTCCGCCTCGATGTGGAGCTGGGCCAGGCGCTGGCGCAGCAGCGGGTCCTGGGCGCCGCCGTGGGCGCGCACCACGTCGAGGAGGTCCTCGGCGCTGGGTCCGTGTCCCCACAGCGCGCCGCCCGAGGACAGCGACACCCGCTCGTTGCCCAGGGTCACCTTGGCCAGGGACCAGCCCCGGTTCTCCTCGCCGACCAGGTTCTCGGCGGGAATGCGCACGTCGGTGAGGAACACCTCGTTGAACGTGTGGCCACCGGTCATCTCGATGATCGGTCGGATCTCGATGCCCGGCGCGTCCATCGGGCAGATGAAATACGACACGCCCTGGTGCTTGGGCTGGTCCGGGTCGGTGCGGGCGATGAGGATGCCGTAGGTCGAGAACTGGGCCAGCGACGTCCAGATCTTCTGGCCGTTGATCACGTACTCGTCGCCGTCGCGCACGGCCCGGGTGCCGAGGCTGGCCAGGTCAGAACCGGCCTGGGGTTCGGAGAACAGCTGGCACCACACCTCCTCGGCGGCGAGGAGCGGCATGAGGTAGCGGTCCTTCTGCTCCTGCGTGCCGGCGTGGAGGATGGTGGGCCCGGCCCAGCCGATGCCGATCGGGTTCATCGGCCGGCGCACGCCGGCCCGTTTGAGCTCGTCGTCGATCACCAGCTGCTGGATCGGGTCGGCATCGAGGCCCCATGGCGCCGGCCGGTGCGGCGCCACGTACCCGGCCTCGGCCAGGTCGCGCCCACTCGGCTGCGGGTGGTCCTGCAACCAGTCCCGCACCGACTGGCGGTCCGGGTGGTCGTCGCCCGGAAGGTCGAAGTCCATCTGCTCGCTCCTGTCCCTCGCTCGGCAGGCGACAGTAGCGGCGGTGTGACATCCAGCGAGAACCGTCTCGCGTCCTGCTTCAGCTCCGGACCGGCACGGAGTGCTCCCAGTCGGCCAGTAGCGCCCGCAGCGCCGCGATGAGCGCGAGCGGCTGGTCGAGGGGCACGTGATGGTGGGCCTGGGGGATCTCGACGAACGGGGCGTTGCGCCCGAGCACGCCGAACATGTGGTCGATCACCTCAGGCGTGACGATGGCGCTGAACTGGCCGTGGAGCACGGCGATGCGGCTCTTCACCATGGCCAGGTACTCGTGCAGCTCGTGGGCGGCGAAGCGATCGAACACGCCACGGTCGAACTTCCACGTCCAACCGGCCGGGGTCTCGCGCAGTGAGTGGCGCGCGATGTGATCCACGATGTAGCGGTTCTCGCACGGCTGCGGGGGCACCAGGTGGAAGTGCTCCATCGCTTCCTCGAGGCTCGGGTAGGTCTTGGGGTTCGAGAAGGCCCGGCCGCGGTTGGCCTCCTCGGTCTCCGGATCGGGCCGTCGCACCGGCGAGTCGATGATGATCGTGCCTGCGATGTCGTTGCCGTGGATGGCGGCGGTGACCATCGTGACGAAGCCGCCCATGCTGTGCCCCACGGTGATGGGCCGGTCCATCCCGAGGGCACCGGCCACGCCCAGGACCTCGGCCGCCCACTGCTCCATGTCGTAGCGCTCGCGGTGGCCGCTGTCGCCGTGGCCGCTGAGGTCGAGGGCGGCCACGTGGTACTGGTGCGTCAGCTGGGGGGCGATGAAGCTCCACCACCGGGCGTGCGCGGCACCCCCATGGACCAGGACCAGCCCGGGCTTGGCCGTGTCGCCCCACGACAGGGCGTGGATGGCGCAGCCGTCGACCTCGATGTGGGTCGTGCGGGCGTCGGTCGCGATGGCGCTGGTGAACCAGGCCGGGGGATGGGTCGCCATACGCGGGACGATAGGTGGAGCGACCGCGCGGGCCCACTCGTGCTCATCCGAAGGCGTAGCGCCGGATCAGTCTCGCCCCTCGTGCGGTGTCCTCGTGGAGGACGAAGTGACCGCCGGAGACGGTGACGAGCTCCGCCCCGGTTCGGGTCGCCTGTTCGGCGAAGATGTCGGGCAGGAAGGTCTGTTCGCCGGCGAGGATCGTCGCGGGCGCGCCGAGGCGGGGGAGGTGCTCCCACGCGGCCGCGGCACCGTCGGGTCCCGTGGACACCTCGAACACCGTCGCCTCCACCTCGGGGCGGCAGGCGAGGCGCACGCCATCGCCGTCCTCGATCGTGCCCCAGCGCACGTAGGCGTCGAGCGCCTCGGGCGCGAGCTGCGACAACGGCGGGCGGTCGCGATACGCCTGGATCACGGCCGTCCGGTCGGGGAAGCGATCCCGACGGCGTCGAGCAGCGGTCGCCATCGGGTTCTCCGTGCCCGCTGACTCGTCGGAGATCGGGAACGCCACCGGCTCCGCGAGCAGCAGGCGCGACCACCGGCCCGGATCCAGCCGGTCGACGAGCACCGCCACGGCCCCACCCAGGGATCCACCCACCCCGACGACCCCGTGCAGGCCGAGCGCGTCCAGCACCGCCACCACGTCGGCGGCGAGCTGCTCGAACGCGTAGCTGTCCGCACCGGTCGGTGCCGTCGACGCGCCGTGGCCCCGCAGGTCGATGGCGATCGGTCGGGCGACCTGGCGGAGGCGATCGGCGAGCGGCTCGTAGAGGCCGGCGCAGAACCCGTTCGGGTGCAAGAGCACGACCGCCGGGTCGGGACCGCTCCAGTCCAGCGCCCGCAGCCGCACGCCTGGTGCGACGTCGATGTCGTTGCGATGCGGTCCGGGGTGGGTCGGGTGCGCTGGCATCGGGACGGGTTCAGCTTCCGGCGAGCTCGTCGATGCGTCCGGCGAGCCGGTCGAGCAGGCGCGCCACGGCTTCGAGCTCGGTCGGGGACGTGTCGGCCAGGAGCTCGGCGAAGATCTCCCGGCGTGCCCGCCGATGCCGCTCCAGCGCGGCCCGTCCCTGGTCATCGATGACGACCACGGACCCCCGGCGATCCGTGGGATGCGGCTCCCGGCGGGCGAGCCCACCTTCCTCTAGCGAATGCACCTGCCGGCTCACCGTGGAGACGTCGAGACAGAGCAGCTCGGCGAGCTCTCCCACCCGGCGGGGACGCTCCGCCAGCCGGGCGAGCAGCACCGTCGCCGAGCGGTCGAGCTGGACGCCGGCCCGTTCAGCGACGCGCTCCATGAACCGCGGCAGCGTCGCGGAGCGGACGAGACGCGCCAGCGAGTCGGTGACGTCGGCGACGACGGCGAGATCGGGTGGCATGGCGTGCAAACCTACTGCGCCGTCGTTGTATCGTGCACTGGTTGGTAGGTACAAGGACCGAGGGAGCGTTCGGCATGCAGGCGTCGACAGTCGAGACGGAGCTGGAGCTCACCCACCGGCAGGTGCTCGTCGTGATGAGCGGCCTCATGCTGGGCATGCTCGTGGCCGCCCTCGGTCAGACCGTGGTGGCCACCGCGCTCCCCACCATCGTCGGCGAGCTCGGCGGCCAGGACCAGCTGGCCTGGGTGGTCAGCGCCACCCTGCTCACCTCCACGGCGTCGACGCCGCTGTGGGGCAAGCTCAGCGACCTGTACGGACGCCGGCCGCTGTTCCAGGCCGCCATCGTGGTGTTCCTGGCCGGGTCGGTGCTATGCGGCCTGTCCCAGACGATGGGCCAGCTCATTGGCTTCCGCGCTGTGCAAGGCCTCGGCATCGGCGGGCTCATGGCGCTGTCCCAAGCGATCCTCGGCGACATCGTCTCGCCTCGCGAGCGTGGCCGCTACCAGGGCTACATCGGCTCCGTGTTCGGTGTGGCGAGCATCGGAGGTCCGCTCATCGGCGGATTCCTCGTCGACGGCCCGGGGTGGCGCTGGTGCTTCTACGTCGGCGTGCCCATCGGCATCGTCGCGTTCGTGGTCACCATCCGGGTGCTCACCATGCCGTTCACCCGTCGTGACCACCAGATCGACTACCTCGGCGCGGCGCTCATCGTCGGCGGCGTCTCGCTGCTGCTCCTCGTGCTCTCCCTCGGGGGCAAGGAGTTCGCCTGGGGCTCGATGGAGACCGTCGGGATGGCGGCGGGCGGGGCCCTGCTGCTCGGACTGGCCGTGGTGCAGGAACGACGGGCCGCCGAGCCGATCATCCCGCCCCACCTGTTCCGCATCCCGACGTTCCGGATCACCAGCCTGGCGGGCTTCATCGTGGGCGTGGCCATGTTCGGGGCCATCGTCTATCTGCCCCAGTACCTCCAGATCGTCAAGGGCGAAAGCCCCACCCGATCGGGCCTGCTCACCGTCCCGCTCATGGTCGGTCTCATGATCATGTCGATCGGATCGGGCCGGATCATCACCCGCACCGGTCGCTACAAGGCGTTCCCCGTGGTCGGCCTGATGGTGGTGGCCATCGGCCTGGCGTTGTTCTCCCTGCTCGGTGTCGACACGCCGCTCCCGGTTGCCGGCGCCTACATGCTGGTCCTCGGCGCCGGTCTCGGAATGGTCATGCAGGTACTCGTCCTCGCCGTCCAGAACGCCGTCGAGCATCGCGATCTGGGCACGGCGACATCGGCGGCGACGTTCTTCCGCTCGATGGGCGGCGCCCTCGGCGTCGCCGTGTTCGGAGCCCTGCTGTCTGACCGGCTGGGCCGGTACATCCCCGAGCGCCTGGCCGGTGCCGGGGTCGAGGGCGGTGCCCGCGGACGGGACCTGCTCGGCACCCCCGACGCGATCGCCGCGCTGCCCGGCCCGGTGCGGGATGCGGTGCTCGGCGGCTTCGCCGACAGCCTGTCCGACATCTACACCATCGCCATCCCCATCGCCGTCCTCGGCTTCGTCGTGGTGCTGTTCCTGCCCGAGCTGCCCCTGCGCACCTCGATCAAGGACCAGGGGCAGGTTGTCACCGACGGCGAAGCCGTCAGCGCGGCCTTCGAGACCTCGTTCGTCGACGACAACGCCGACGTGCCGGACCTCACCGGCAGGGGTGGCGAGTCGTCCGACCGAAAGACCGACGCGAACAGCACCCCCTGAACCGGGTCGCCAGGCACCCCTCTCGGGCTGCCTACGTGGCGCATCCGTGATACAGTGCAACGTCGATGTTGCAACGTGCAGCACCGCGCCTGCCACTGGGAGGACCGATGACGGTCACCGACCTGCCCGCCACCACCACTCCACGGGAGGTGCCGGACCACCACGTGGTCATCATCGGCGCTGGGTTCGGTGGCATCGGCGCCGCCATCGAGCTCGAACGGGCGGGTATTGACGACTTCGTCGTGCTCGAGAAGTGGGACGGCCCGGGCGGCACGTGGCGGGCCAACACCTACCCCGGCGTCGCGGTCGACATCCCGTCGCTCATCTACAGCTTCAGCTACGAGCAGCGGGCCGACTGGTCCCGAGTCTTCGCTCCCGGGTCGGAGCTGCTCGCCTACGCCGAGGACGTCGTCGAACGGCGAGGGCTCGAGCCGCGCATGCGGTTCAACACCTCGGTCGAGGAGATGCGCTTCGACGAGCTCGCCGACCTGTGGCGCATCGTCACCACCACCGCCGAGGGCGAGGAGCAGGTCGTCACGGCCCGCTTCGTCATCAGCGGCATCGGAGCGCTCGAGCGTCCGGTCATGCCCGACATCGAGGGCATCGACTCCTTCGAGGGCACGATCCTGCACACGGCCCGCTGGGACCACGACGTCGACCTCACCGGCAAGCGGGTCGCCTGCATCGGCACCGGGGCCAGCGCGCTGCAGCTGATCCCCGAGATCGCCGACCAGGTCGCCCACCTCGACGTGTACCAGCGCACCCCCATCTGGGTCGCCCCCAAGCCCGACCATGCCATCCCGCTGCTCGAACGCATCGTGCTCTCCGTGCCCCCGGTGCGCAGCGCAGCTCGCGCCGCGGGCACGGTGACCTTCGACGTGCTGGGCAACGTCGTCTTCCAGCAGCGCCTCAAGCCCCTACGTGCCGCCCTCGAGGGCAGCATCCGGTCGTGGATGCGCAGCCAGGTCGACGATCCCGAGACCCGCGAGGCCCTCATCCCGGACTACTCCTTCGGGTGCAAGCGGCCGTCGATGTCGAACTCGTACCTGCGCACCTTCAACCGGGACCACGTCGACCTGGTCACCACCCCCATCTCCTCGGTCACCGCCACCGGCGTGCGCACCGAGGACGGCGAGCTCCACGAGGCCGACGTGCTCATCTGCGCCACGGGGTTCCGGATCATGAGCGAGGCCGAGCCCTTCCCGTTCCCGGTCCACGGACGCGACGAGGTCGAGCTGGGCCAGCACTGGCTGGAGAACCGCTTCCAGGCCTACCAGGGCGTCAGCGTGGCCGGTTTCCCCAACCTGTTCTCCGTGGCCGGCCCGTACGGCTTCGTCGTGGGCTCCTACTTCTGGATGATCGAGGCCACCACCAAGCACGCGGTGCGGGTCATCGTCGAGGCCGACCGCCGGGGAGCGACGACCGCCGAGATCCGCCAGGGCCCCCAGGACCGCTACGTGAAGAAGTGCCGGAGCCGCCAGGCCGACAGCCCCCTGTTCGGCCCGCCGTGCGCCACCTCGAACACCTACTACGTGAACTTCCAGGGCGACAGCCCGCTGCGGCCGTCGCTGTACGCCGAGATGTGGTGGGACAACCGACACTTCCCCCTCAGCCACTACCGGTACGGACAACCCGTGGCCGACACGCCGGGTGACCAGCTCGTCGCCAGGGCCAAGACGACCAGCAAGGCCGGGCGAGCTGCGACGACGGGGTGACCGGGGCACCCGCTGATCGTCGGGCCGGCACCGCCGGCCCGACGATCAGCCCGTGGGAGTGCTCGTCGGTGTCGTGGACGGCGCGGGGGTCGAAGAGGGTGCCGAGGTCGAGGGTGCCGGCTCCGGTGCGTCGGCCCCGGGGGCAGCGTCGCCGGTCGGGCCGCCCACGACCTCCGGGAACGGCGCCGGACCGACAGCGTCCACGAGCCACCGCGAGTCCTCGCGCACCATCTCCAGCACGAAGGACAGCCCGACGAGGCGCTGCTCGCCCTCGGGCCCGGACGCGTCGATGTCGACCACGACCAGCGCCCTCGTCCGGTCATCGCCGAGCTCGCCGGCGAAGACGTCCTGCACCGACGCCCGGGTGACCGTGTCGCCGGCGGCGAAGAGCTCCTCGATGCTCGGGGCCCGGGTCGACTCGAACTCGTCGGCAAAGGTCTCGGTGGCGAGCGACAGGAGACGATCGGTGGCGCCGTCCACATCGTCGGTGTCGAAGCTGAGGTAAGCCTCCCCGAACTCGGCGGCCACCCGCCGGGCCTCGGTCGCGTCCTCGAGCTCGGCGTTGGCGTCGGACGCCTCGCTCCAGCCGAGGGCGGCCAGCGCCACCGACACCGCGGCCAGCGCGACGAGCGGGAAGAGGATGAACCCCCACCGTGGGCGCCGCTCCTGCCCCGGCATCTGGACGCTCGAGACCCCGCCGGGGAGTCCGTCCTCGGGGACCGCGACCGTCGATGCCAGGTCCCCAACGGGGGGTGCCTCGGGTGCGGGTCGGGGATCGTGGTCGGCCTCGTCGGTCATGGTGCCTCTTCGATGGGGGGAGTGGCGCCCGGGCGGCGAAGGCGGCGGGCGAGGAGCGCGGTGCCGATGATGGCAGCCACCGCAGCGAGGAGGATCGCCCACGGTCCGCCGACGCCATCGAAGACGCGGTCCGAGGAGGCCTCGTCACCGTCCAGCGATCCAGCCGCCCCCTCCTCGCCCCGTCCGCCGCCGCCGCCACGCTCCACGTCGGGCACCCCGTCGATCGGACTCGAGACCAGGCCTCCCGCCTCGGGGACAGCTCGCTGGTCGCAGCCGGGGACGGCCCGTGGGTCCTCGAAGGTCTGGAACTCGCCGTACTCGACCGGCTCCCCGGGAGCGAAGCCGAAGGTGCCGCTCAGGTACCGGCCGTCGGGG
This sequence comes from Acidimicrobiaceae bacterium, assembly GCA_036675575.1. Classification (GTDB taxonomy): domain Bacteria; phylum Actinomycetota; class Acidimicrobiia; order Acidimicrobiales; family Salinilacustritrichaceae; genus Salinilacustrithrix. The sequence continues at coordinate 838 of JAKFET010000187.1, read as the reverse complement.
CCGTCGAGCACGGCCTTGGGGATCACGACGGCTGCGGTCTGGGAGGCCCGGAGGAGGCGGATGATCTGGTTGATGGTGCGGTCGTCGCCCACCACCTCGGAGATCCTGCCCGTGGCCGCCAGGCCGCACCGGATGTCGGAGTAGCTGGCCTCGAGGAGGTCGTCGACCCGGGCCGCGAGGCGGGGCGTGGTGTCGAGCAGCGTGTTCACGTCGTCGGCACTGGCGGCGAGCGAGTCCACGAGCAGGCCCAGGTCGTCGGTGCTGTCGGCGATGGTGGTGGCCTTGTCCGCCAGCAGGCTCGTCAGCGCGGTGAGCTCGACGGCCAGGCGGTCCAGCTCGTCGCCGCCCGCGGCGAACGTGGAGGTCACCTCGGCGGTCTGGCCCAGCAGGTCGTGAAGCTCGTCGCCCCGGCCCCGGAGCGCATCGGCCAGCTCGCCCACGACGGTGTCGAGGTCGTCGGGGTCCACGGAGGCGAGCAGCGCGTCGGCCGCGTCGAACAGGTCCCCGTAGGCCAGCGCCGTGGTGGTCGACCCCACGTCGAGCACATGGGTGTCGTCGGTGGGCATCGTCTCGCCGGACGGGTCGGGCGGGGGGTCGATGGCCACGTAGGGCTCGCCGACCGCGGAGCGCCGCCGGATGGTGGCGCTGGATTCGAGCGGCAGCTCACGGTCGGCGTCGATGTCGAGCCGGACGGTGGAGCTCTCGGAGGCGAGGGACACCTTGCCGACCGAGCCGACCCGCACGCCACGGTAGGTGACCTCGACGCCCGACCGCAGGCCGGTGGCGTCGGTGAAGTTCGCCTCCACCTCGTAGGTGTCGTCCAGCGACGCGGGGCGCA
>JAKFET010000263.1:0-43844 GCA_036675575.1 Acidimicrobiaceae bacterium | reverse complement strand
GTCGCGTCGTCGTCGGCCAGGAACGAGCCGGAGCCGAGCTTCACGTCGAGCACGAGCCCCTTCGTGCCCTCGGCGATCTTCTTGGACATGATCGAGCTGGCGATGAGCGGGATGGACTCGACGGTCGCGGTCACGTCCCGCAGGGCGTAGAGCTTGCGGTCGGCGGGGGCGATGTCGCCGCTGGCGCCGGCGATGACGCCGCCCACCTCGGCGAGCACCTGCCGGTAGCGCTCGGCGGGCAGCACCGACTGGAAGCCGGCGATGGCCTCGAGCTTGTCGAGTGTGCCGCCGGTGTGGCCGAGGCCGCGCCCGGCCAGCTGGGGCACCGCCGCCCCGCAGGCCGCCACCAGCGGAACGAGGATCAGCGACACCTTGTCGCCGACACCGCCCGTCGAGTGCTTGTCGACGGTGGGCCGGTCGAGGAACGACAGGTCGGCACGCTCGCCCGTGTCGATCATGGCGGCCGTCCAGGTGGCGAGCTCGTCGGCCTCCATGCCCCGCCACACGATGGCCATCAGCAGGGCGGAAGCCTGCTCGTCGGCGATGGTGCCGGCGGTGTAGCCGTCGATGAAGAAGCGGATCTGCTCGTCGCTGAGCCGACCGCCGTCGCGCTTGGTGCGCAGGACGTCGAGGATGTCGGTGGCCATCAGCCCAGGTCCTCGGGCCCGAACGCGCCGGGCAGCCACGTGTCCATCGGCTGCTCGTTCACGGGCAGCCCACCGCCACCCATCTCGTGGAGCAGCTGGCGGCATCGGCCGCAGGGCGAGAGGTCGGCGCCGTCGGGGTCGGTGACGGCGACGGCCGCGAGGTCGCCCCGGCGCCCGCCGCCGGCGACCAGGACGCCGACGAGGGCCGTCTCGGCGCAGATGCCCACGACGTAGCTGGCGTTCTCGACGTTGGTGGCGGTGATCACGGATCCGTCCCGCAGCAGCGCGGCGGCCCCGACCGGGAAGTGCGAGTACGGCGAGTAGGAGCGCTGGGCGGCCTCGGCGGCAGCAGCTCGCAGGGCGGTCCAGTCCGGGGCCGTCATCGGCTGCGCTGGAACGGCTTGCCGACAGCGGCCGGCGGGATGGCCCGGCCGATGAGGCCGGCGACCACCACGATGGTGACCACGAAGGGCAGCGACTGCCAGAGCTCGCTGGGGACCTCGAAGTCGCCGAGCTCCACGCCGAGGATCTGCAGGCGCGATCCGAGGGCGCGGGTGAAGCCGAAGAGCATTGCGCCGCCGAACGCGGTCCACGGCCGCCACTTGCCGAAGATGAGGGCGGCGAGGGCGATGAAGCCGGTGCCGTTGGTCATGTTGTCCTGGAAGCCGCCCTGGGACTCCATGGAGAACCACGCCCCGCCGAGGCCGGCGATGAGGCCGCCGATGATCACGGCGAGGTACCGGGTGCGGATGACGTCGATGCCCACCGTCTCGGCTGCGCTCGGGTGCTCGCCCACCGAGCGCACCCGGAGGCCGAACGGCGTGCGGAACAGCACCCACCAGCTGGCGAAGACGATGGCGAACATGGCGAAGAAGATCGGCCGGGCCGTGAACAGCTGCGGCCCGAGGATCGGGATCTCGGACAGGAGGGGCAGCCCGATGGCCGAGGTGGTGATGCCCGACGTGACGCCGGAGGGGACGATGACCTCGGAGCGCAGGAAGCCGGTGACGCCCAGGGCGAGCAGGTTGATGACGACGCCGGAGATGATCTGGTCCACCCGGAACGTGACGGACATCAGTGCGTGGAGGGCGGCGATGGCCCCGCCGGTGAGGATGGCGACGCCGATCGAGGCCACGAGCCAGGAGGTCGAGCTCGCGTCGCCGGCGATGGCGTAGACCATGAACCCGACGCCGGCCGAACCGAGCATCATCCCCTCGATGCCGATGTTGACGACGCCGGAGCGCTCGGACCACAGGCCCGCCATGGCGCCGAGCGCGATGGGCGTCCCGAGGCTGAGCGACTCCACGAGCAGCTGGGTGACGTTCGTGCTGCGCGTCTCGGACAGGGCGAGCGCCACGATGACGACGAGCGGGAAGAAGAGGGCGCCGCTCACGCCGAGGGCGGTGCGGGTCCAGCGGGTGCCGCGCCGCTCCAGCAGGCTGACCGCCGCCGTGAGCAGGTAGACGATCCCGATGACGGCGATCGCGGTGGCGGCCGGGAAGGTCACGTCGAGCGGCTCGGGCGGTGGCTCGAAGCCGAAGGTCCGGTCGTCGGACGTGACGTTCGGGGCCACGTAGCCGACCAGGGCGACGCCGAGCAGGCCGAGCACGACGGCGATGGTCTGCAGGTGCGTCAGCCGGAACCGGCGGTCCCGTGCGGTGGTCGCGCCGGTCACTGGCCACCCCAGCCCGAGGCGAGGTCCGTGGTCTCCAGCGCGTCGTCCCTGGTCTTGCGCAGGCGGAACACGGTGCGCACGATCACGTCGGCGGCGACGAACAGCAGCACCAGGGCCTGGACGATGCGCACGACGTCGATGGAGAGGCCGACCTCCTGCTGCATGAGGCCGGCGCCGCTGAGCATCGATCCCCACAGGATCGCGGCCGGCACGATGGCGAGCGGGTTGGCCCGCGCCAGGAGGGCGATGGCGATCGAGTCGAAGCCGATGCTGACGAACACGCCGGGGGAGAGGAACCCGGCCGTGCCGCTGATCTCGCCGGCACCGGCGAGGCCGGCGAAGGCCCCGGACACGGCCATCGTCACGAGGATCGTGCGGCCCACGGCCATGCCGGCGTACCTGGCGGCGTCGGTGTTGGTGCCCACCGTGCGGACCTCGAACCCGAAGGTGGTCCGCTGCAGGACGAAGCGGACGAGGATCGCCAGGGCGACCATCACCAGGAAGCCCCAGTGGAGGGGCGGCTGCGAGTCGACGATCCCCGGGAGGCGGGCGGCGTCGTCGATCGTGGCGGTGCGGGGCACGGTGGCGCCCGGGTCCCGCAGGATGACCGGGTCCTGGCTGCTCACGAGCCAGCGCACGTAGAGCAGCGCGATGGCGTTGAGCATGATGGTGACGATGACCTCGTGGGCGCCGGTTCGGGCCTTGAGGGCACCGGGGATCCCGCCCCAGATGCCGCCGGCGACGATGCCGGCCAGCAGCAGCACCGGGACGGCGACCACGCCCGGGAGCCCCCGGACCGTGGCCCACGTGCCGACCCAGGCGGCCGCGGTGGCGCCGACCAGCAGCTGGCCCTCGGCGCCGATGTTGAACAGCCCGGCCCGGAACGCGAACGCGACCGCCAGCGCGGCGCCGATGAAGGGCGTCGATCGGCCGAGGGAGGCGGCGATGCGGTCGGTGCTGCCGACCATGCCGCGCACCAGGGCCGCGTAGGCCTCGATGGGGTCGCTGCCGATGGCGAGGATGGCGATCGCGCCGCTCACGAACGCCAGGACGATGGCGAGCAGCGGGACGAGCAGGGGCTGGAGGTCGAGGGACCGCCGGAGCTGGGCGCCGAGGTCTCGCCTCACGTCGCCACCTCGGCGCGGCTGCCGCTGGCCATGAGCAGGCCGATCTCCTCGCGGGTGGTGTCGGCCCGGTCGTGCTCGCCGACCAGACGGCCGCGGTACAGCACTCCGACGCGGTCCGACAGCGAGAGGATCTCGTCGAGCTCGGCCGACACGAGCAGCACGGCCACGCCGCGGTCGCGGAGCTCGACGATGCGGCGGTGGATGAACTCGATGGAGCCGACGTCGAGGCCGCGGGTGGGTTGGGCCACGACGAGCAGCTTGACGTCGCGGGTCATCTCGCGGCCGACGATGACCTTCTGCTGGTTGCCACCCGACAGGGTCTGCACGGGGGCGTCGATGCCGGGCGTGCGCACGTCGAAGTCGCGCACGATGGTGCGGGCGAGCTCCCGGGTCGGGCCCTCACGCCGCAGCGCCCGCTGCGAGAACGGGGCCTTGTGGTACTGGTTCAGCACCACGTTGTCGGCGATGGAGAAGGCGCCGACCACGCCGTGGCGGTTGCGGTCCTCCGGCACGTGGCCGACGCCGAGGTCGGCCACCGTGCGCGGGTTCGCCCGCGTGATGTCGGTGCCGAGCACGGTGATGGTGCCGGCGGAGGCGGTGCGCATGCCGGTGACGGCCTCGACCAGCTCGCGCTGGCCGTTGCCCTCGACGCCGGCGATGCCCAGGATCTCGCCGGCCCGGACGGTGAGGTCGAGATCGGTCACCGTGGTGACGCCTCGGCCGTCGGTGACCTCGAGGCCCTCGATCACGAGGACCGCGGCCCCCGGGGACGCCGGGCCCTTGTCGACCGTGAAGACCACGTCCCGGCCCACCATCAGGTTGGCCAGGTCCTGCTCGGTGGCGGTGGTCGGGTCGGCGCTGCCGACGGCGCGCCCGCCGCGCAGGACCGTGATGCGGTCGGCGACGGCCAGGACCTCGCGGAGCTTGTGGGTGATGAAGATGATGGACTTGCCCTTGTCGACCAGCCCCCGCACGACGCGGAAGAACTCGTCGACCTCGCCGGGCGTGAGCACGGCGGTGGGCTCGTCGAGGATCAGGATCTCGGCGTCGCGGTAGAGCGCCTTGACGAGCTCGATCCGCTGCTGGACGCCGACCGAGAGCTCGCCCACCACGGCGTCGGGATCGACGTGCAGGCCGTAGCGGCTGCTGATGTCGCGGATGCGCTCGCGGGTGCCGTCGAGGTCGAGGACGCCACGCCGGGAGGTCTCGTTCCCGAGGGCGACGTTCTCGGCGACCGTGAACGTCGGGATCAGCTGGAAGTGCTGGTGCACCATGCCGATGCCGTGGGCGATGGCGTCGGCGCTCGAGCCGAACCGCACGGGCTCGCCGTGCACGAGCACCTCGCCGCCGTCGGGCTGGTAGAGCCCGTACAGCACGTTCATGAGGGTGCTCTTGCCGGCGCCGTTCTCGCCGAGCAGGCAGTGGATCTCGCCCGCCCGCAGCGTCAGGTCGACGTCCTGGTTGGCGATCACCCCAGGGAAGGTCTTGGTGATGCCGCGGCCCTCGAGGACCACGGGTGCGTCAGGGGCGACCGGCACGGGGCGGGAGTCTGCCAGAAGCGCGACGAGGGCCCGGCGCGTGCGCCGAGCCCTCGTCCTGCTCCGTCGGACTGCTAGTTGGGCAGGCCGGTGATCGGGTCGACGCCGATCTCGAAGGTGCCCTCGGCGAGCGCCACGCGGGTCTCCTCGAGCTCGTCGAGGACCTCCTGGGGGACCTCGGCGTCGTGCGGCGGGGCGTAGGTGATGCCGCCGTTGGCCGCCTCGAGCGTGAAGAGGCCGCCGGCGAAGTCGCCGCGGAGGGCCGAGACGATGTTCTCGAACACGCCGATGTCGACCCGCTTGATGGCCGAGGTGGCAAGCCGGTCGGCGCCGGCGGCGGTGCCGCCGTCGAAGGTCGAGAAGTACTCGTCCTGGTCGACGCCGATGCCCCACTTGCCCTGGGTGGTCGCCTCGACGACGCCGCCGGAGCCCGTGGGACCGCCGGCGCCGAAGATCACGTCGGCGCCTTCACCGATGAACTGCGAGGCATCCGACGCGCCCTTGTCCGGGGTGTTGAAGGCCTCGTTGTAGATCGACAGGACCGTGACCTCGGGGTTGACCTGCTTGGCGCAGGACTCGTAGGCGTTCACGTAGCGCACGACCGGCGGGACGTCCTCGCGGCCGGCGACCACGCCGATCACGTTGGTCTCGGTGAGCAGGCCGGCGGCGACGCCGGCGAGGCAGCCGCCCTCGTCCTCGCGGAAGAGCACGCCGACGTAGTTCTCGGGGAACTCCTCCTGGAACTGGTCGATGCCGATGAACCGCGTGTCGGGGTTGGCCGTGGCCGCCTCGAGGGTGTCGGTGGCGAGCAGGAAGCCCACCGTGATCAGCACGTCCGGGCCGCCCTCGAGCGAGGTGGCGATGTTGCGGGCGTAGTCGGCCTCGGAGGCGGTCTCGATGAAGCTGGTCTCGAAGCCGAAGCACTCCTCGGCGGCCACCATGCCCTCGTAGGCGTACTGGTTGAACGTGCGGTCGTCGACCTTGCCGATGTCGGTGATCAGGCGGACGATGAAGTCCTCGGGGACCTCGATCCCCTCCTCCTGGGCTGCGGCGCACAGGTCGTCGAGGGAGACGTTCGCGTCGATGGCCTCGCCCTCGGCGCCGCCGTCCTCGGTGCTCGACTCGGTCTCGGTCTCGGACTCGGTCTCCTCGGCCGCCGTGTCGTCGGTGGTGTCGGTGGCGGTGTCGTCGTCGTCGCCGCACGCGGCGGCGATCAGGGACAGGCCGAGCAGCAGCGCGAGCAGCCGCATCCAGCGTGGGTTCAGCACAGGGGAGGTACCTCCAGGTGAGGGCCGCGCACGGGTCGTGCGTCGTACCCGGGGTGTCAGGGGACGGCGCAACGGTAGGTGCCGGGGGTGCCCGGGACAATGATCCGTCTGCACTGGTGACGAAGGTCCCGGAAGGCCGGTCCGGTATGGTCACGGCTGCGCCGCACAAGACCCGGCGCGGGGAGCTCGGGGCCGACCGGGCTGAGAGGGTGGCAGCACGCCGTCACCGACCCTGGAACCTGATCTGGGTAATGCCAGCGGAGGGAACGTCGTGGACCTCGACCGTCCACCTGACATCGTCGTCGTGGCCGGAGGCGAAGCCGTCGCGCCCGACCTCGTGGCCCACGTGCCGACGTCGGCCCGGATCGTCGCGGCCGACGCCGGCGTCGACCTGGCCCGCCGGCTGGGCTGGCGGGTCGACGTTGCGGTCGGCGACTTCGACTCGGTGAGCGACCCCGGGCGCGCCGCGCTCGACGAGATCGACGACGTCCGCACCCACCCTGCGGCGAAGGACGCCACCGACCTCGAGCTCGCCCTGGAGGTCGCCGGCGAGCTCGGCACGACCCTGCCCGGACCCGAGCGCCGCGTGCTCGTCATCGGGCTCGAGGGAGGCCGTCCCGACCACGCCCTGGCCAACCTGCTGGTCGCGTCCGCGGCGCGGTTCGCCACCCTCGACATCGAGCTGGTGCTGGCCCAGGGTCGCACCTGGGTCGTCCACCGGACGCTCGCCGGCGACCTTCCCCCGGGACTCGTGCTCTCGCTCGTGCCCGTGCACGGCCCGGCCACCGTCACCATCACGGGGGTCCGCTGGCCCCTCGAGCGCTCGACCCTCGCAGCCGGCACGACCCGCGGCGTCAGCAACGAGACCGCCGGCGGACCGGTGGCCGTCACCGTCCACGAGGGCACCGTCCTGTGCATCACCCCCCGTACCGAGGAGTCACCATGAACCCGTCCCCCCGCCCCCTCGTGGCTGCGGTCGTCGCCGCGCTCCTCGTCGCCGCCTGCGGCGACGACACAGATGCGCCCGAGTCCGCACCGGACCCGGAGGGCACCACCATCACGCTGGTGACCCACGACAGCTTCGACGTGTCCGACGAGGTGCTGGCCGCGTTCACCGAGGACACGGGCATCGAGGTCGAGCTGCTGCCCTCCGGGGACGCCGGTTCGATGGTGAATCAGGCGATCCTCACCAAGGGCTCGCCGCAGGGCGACGTCCTCTTCGGCATCGACAGCACCTTCCTGTCGCGCGCCCTCGACGAGGAGCTCTTCGTCCCGTACGAGTCCCCGGCGCTGGCGGACGTCGACGAGTCCTTCGTGCTCGACCCCGAGCACCACGTCACCCCGATCGACACCGGCGACGTCTGCCTCAACTACGACAAGGCCGCGCTGGCCGCAGCCGGCCTGGAGCCACCCCAGGCGCTGGCCGACCTCGCCGACCCCGCGTACGCCGGCACCCTCGTGGTGGAGAACCCCGCCACCTCGTCGCCCGGCCTGGCCTACCTGCTCGCCACCGTCGCCGAGTTCGGCGAGGACGGCTGGCAGGACCACTGGCGGGCGCTGCGGGACAACGACGTCGAGGTCGCGGCCGGCTGGGAGGAGGCGTACTACGGCAGCTTCTCCGGCGCGGCGGGGAGCCCCGGCGACCGTCCGATCGTGGTCAGCTACGCGTCCAGCCCGCCGGCCGAGGTGATCTTCGCCGAGGAGCCGCCGGCGGAGGCACCGACCGGCGTGGTGGAGGGCTCGTGCTACCGACAGATCGAGTTCGCCGGCATCCTCGCCGGCACCGAGCACGAGGACGCGGCCCGGCAGCTGGTCGACTTCCTGCTGTCGCCCACGTTCCAGGAGGACCTGCCGCTCACGATGTTCGTCTACCCGGTGACCGACGTGGAGCTCCCGCCGGAGTTCGTGGCGCACGGCGCGCAGCCGGCCGATCCCTACCTGCTCGATGCCGCGACCGTCGCCGCCAACCGCGACGCGTGGATCGCCGAGTGGACCGACATCGTGCTGCGGTGACCGTCCCGTGAGCGCGACCGCACGCCCGGCCACCCGCCGGGTCGTCACCGGCGCCGCCTTCGCGGTCCCGGTCGCGTTCCTCGGCGTCTTCTTCGCCGTCCCCGTGGCCGCCCTGCTCACCACCGGCCTGCGCTCGGGCGGGCGGTGGGAGCTGGGCACCGTCGCCGAGGTCCTGACGTCGCCCGGCACCCGCTCGGTCGCCTGGTTCACGCTGTGGCAGGCGGTGGCGTCCACCGTCGCCACGGTGCTGGCTGCCCTCCCCGCCGCGTGGCTGATCGGGCGGGTGCGGTTCCCCGGGCGGGCCATCTTCGTGGCCGCGCTCATCGTCCCCTTCGTCCTGCCGACCGTCGTGGTGGGCACCGCGTTCCTCGCCGTGCTGGGTCCCGACGGGCCGCTGGCGGTGGTCGCCCGGCTCGTGGGCGCGGACCTCGACCTCCGCCGCACGGCGACCGCCATCGTCGTCGCCCACGTCTTCTTCAACTACGCCGTGGTGGCCCGGACGGTGGGTGCGGCGTGGATGGCGGTGGACCCCTCGGCGGAGGCGGCGGCACGCACGCTGGGGGCCGACCGCTGGACGGCCTTCCGCACCGTCACCCTTCCCCTGCTCCGCCCGGCCCTCGCCGGAGCGGCGTCGATCGTGTTCCTGTTCACCTTCACCTCCTTCGGCGTCGTCAAGATCCTCGGTGGTCCCCGCATCGCCACCATCGAGGTGGAGATCCACCGCCTGACCACCCAGCTGCTCGACCTGCGCACCGCCTCGGTGCTCTCGCTCCTGCAGCTCGCCGCCGTCGTCGCCGCCCTCGCCCTCCACCGACGCGCGGCGGCCCGGCGGGGGAGCACCCGTGCCCGTGTCGGCCGCTCGGTGCTGCGCCCACCGGCGGGCGGCGAGCGCTGGCTCGCGCTCGCCACCGTCGCGGGAGCCGGTCTGCTCGTCGGCGTGCCGATCGCCACCCTCGTCTGGCGCTCGGTCGACACCGCCGGCGGGCCGGGCCTCGCGTACTACCGCGCCCTCGGCGGGACCGGAGGTGGGACCTTCCGCTTCGTGCCCCCCGTCGAGGCGGTGCGCAACTCGCTGCTGTTCGGCGCAGCCGCCGCCACGACCGCCCTCGTGGTCGGCGGCCTCGCGTCCATCGGCCTGCACCGCCTGGGCGGTCGACTCCGCGGTGTCGCCGACTCCTCGCTGATGCTGCCCCTCGGGGTGAGCGCCGTCACGGTGGGGTTCGGCTTCCTCATCGCCCTCGACGAGCCACCCCTCGACCTGCGCACGTCCCCCGTGCTCATCCCGGCGGCCCAGGCCGTGATCGCGGTGCCGTTCGTCGTGCGCACCCTGCTGCCCGCCCTCGATGCGATCCCGGAGCGGCTGCGGGAGGCCGCGGCCGCGCTGGGCGCATCGCCGCGGCGGGTGTGGTGGGAGGTCGACGCACGGTTGCTGCGGCGGCCGGCGCTCGGCGCCCTCGGGTTCGCGTACGCCATCTCGCTGGGCGAGTTCGGCGCCACCGTCTTCATCGCCCGTGCCGACGCGCCGACGGTGCCGGTGGCCATCTTCCGCTCGCTGTCGCAGCCGGGCGCCCTCAACGTGGGCCAGGCCATGGCGCTGTCGACGATCCTGCTCGCCCTCACGGCCGGCGTGATGCTGCTGGTCGACCGGATCGGCGACGCGCGGGTGGGCGGGTTCTGACGTGACCGAGCTGCACCTGCGCGGCGTCGGGAAGGCGTTCGGGCCCACGACCGTGCTGCACGGCGTCGACCTCCACGTCCCCGACGGCACCACCGTGGCGCTGCTGGGGCCGTCGGGCAGCGGCAAGTCCACCCTGTTGCGGATCGTCGCCGGCCTGGAGCAGCCCGATCGCGGGTCCGTGCACCTCGGTGACGAGGACGTGACCGAGCGGCCGGTGCACCGTCGCGGTGTCGGCGTCGTCTTCCAGGACCAGGCCCTGTTTCCGCACCTCGACGTCGGCGGCAACGTCGGCTTCGGGTTGCGCATGGGCGGCGTCGACCGGACGACCCGCGCGCGCCGGGTGGCCGAGGCGCTCGAGCAGGTGGGTCTGCCCGGCTTCGAGGGGCGCGACCCGGCGACGCTCTCGGGCGGGGAGGCGCAGCGGGTGGCGCTGGCCCGGGCGCTCGCCCCCCGCCCGGCCGTGGTGCTGCTCGACGAGCCCCTCGCCGCGCTCGACCAGCTGCTGCGCGAGCGGCTGCTCGTGGAGCTGCGTGCGGTCTTCGACGAGCTGGCGGTCACCGTCGTGGCGGTCACCCACGACCCCACCGAGGCCGCGGCCCTCGGTGACCGGATCGCCGTCCTGCTCGACGGTCGCATCGCCCAGGTCGGCGCGCCGGGCGAGGTCATCGCCACCCCCGCCTCGGCCTCGGTCGCCGGCCTCGTCGGGCAGCGCAACGTCGTCCCCGGCCGCGTCGTCGCAGGTGGCGTCGAGACCGCCCTCGGCGTGCTCGCAGTGGATCCCCGTGGCGCCGTCGGCGAGGTCGACGTGCTCGTGCCGCCCGGGGCGCTGGCACCGTCGCCCACCGGCGGGCTGCACGGGCAGGTGCGGACCCTGCTCTACCGCAGCGGCACGCCGGTGGCCGTGGTCCGAGGGGTGGGCCCGACCGGCACGGGTGCACCGGTGCAGGGGCCCACCCTCGACGTCCTGGCCGACCCGGCCTGGACGGTCGGCGACGTCGTCCGGCTGGACCTGGACGCTGCCGCCGTCCACGTCATGGGCCGCTGAGCCGGAGCCCGCTCCTCACTCGCAGGCGGTGCAGTGCACGTCGGGGACGTCCTCGCCGGCCACCAGGTCTGCGACCCAGTCGCGCAGGGAGGTGCCGTCGACCTCGTCGGTGTAGAAGGAGTCACGGCCGAGGACGGTGTGCTCCGTGCCCGGTCCGACCCACCACCGCAGGTCGATGCCCTCGGACTCGATCAGCGCGTTGTTCCCGTCGATCATCGTGAGGAGGTCGCCCGGCTGTCCGATGAGGGCGGAGAAGCCCGCCTGCACCTCGTCGTACGCGCTGTTGATGGAGGCGAGGCGCATGTCGGGCACGTGGCGGCCGGCCTGCACGAACAGGCGGGGGAGGGACCAGTCCCCGGGTGGGGGGCCGGTCTGCTCGGGCCAGTCCGGGAGGAGGTCGAACGCGCCCCAGAGCGCACCGATGGCGGCCGTGATGCCCTCGTCGTCGGGGTAGGCCGCCGACCCGTCGGCCAGCAGCGTGACGTCGGCGTCGGGCAGGAGGTCGTGCGCGAGCCCGGCGTACAGCGGCGCGCCGGCCGACCCGGCGCTGCTGCCGGCCACCACGACCTGCTCGGCGTCCGGGAACCGCGCGGCGGCGGCGTCCAGGGCCGTGCGGGCGTTGGTCGCACCCTTGTGCTGGACCACGACGCCGTCGCCGTAGTCCTGGGTGTTGTCGCCGAGGTGCAGGTCGCCGGTGCAGTAGGGCACGAACACCATCGACCAGTCGGCGAAGGGGTTGCGCTCCTCGTCGAGGTCGAAGATGCCGCCCGTGGCCGGCGCGCCGGCGGCGACGTCGGCCCCGTCGCCGAGGTTCCGCTTGTACGTCGAGGAACCGGGACCGCAGGTGCCGGCGCTGAAGCACGCCCCGCCCCCCTCGAGGAAGTAGACGACCCGCGTCGGGTCGGCCGGGCGGATCCAGTAGTGGTACGGCGAGCCGTCGCTGCACGCGCAGTCGGCGGGCGCCTCGACCTGCTCCCAGTCGGCCGGGTCCACGTCGTCGACGTCGGGCGGCTCGGTCGTGCTGGTGTCGGGCAGCCCGGACGTCGTGGTGGCCTCGGGCGCGGCGTTCCCGTCGTCGCCGCACGCGACGGCGGTGAGGAGGAGGGCGGCAGCGAGGAGCGCCAGCGCGCCAGGCCCTCGGCGGGTGCTCACGGCAGCCGCACCGTCCCGTCGTCGGCGAGGGGCCAGTGCGGGTTGTGGGCGATCTCCCACGGGTGCCCGTCGGGGTCGACGAAGACGCCGGCGTAGCCGCCCCACGACGTCGGGGCGCCCGCACGGACGATGCTGGCGCCGGCGGCCCGGGCCTCGGCCAGCACCTCGTCGACGACCGCAGGCGACGCCACGTTGTGGGCCAGCGTGACGCCACCCCACCCGCCGCCGTCGGTGACGCCGCTGTCCTCGGCCAGCAGCTCGCGGCTCCACAGGGCCAGCACCATGCCGCCGGCCTGCATGAAGACGACCTCGCCGTCGGGTGAGGTGCCCGTCCAGCCGAGCGCCTCGTAGAACGCCCGGGCGCGCTGGATGTCGGTGGTGCCGAGCGTGACGACCGAGACGCGCGGCTCCATCAGACCTGGGATCGCCCTCGCTCGGTGACGGCCTTGCGGCGCGCCTCGAGGTCGGCGCCGTCGCGGCCACCGGCCTGCCACTCGCCGGCGACCCGGCCCTCGATCGCCCACGCCTCGCGGCCGTCGACCAGCACGCCCTCGTCGTAGGTCTGCAGCATGCGGCGCACGCCCGCCTGGTCGTTGGAGGCGATGTCGGCGGCGAGCTGCTGGGCGAAGGGCACGAGCTCGTCGTGGGGCACGACGTGGTTCACGAGGCCCCAGGCCAGCGCCGTGCGGGCGTCGAGGAAGTTGCCGGTGCTGGAGAGCTCCTTGGCCCGTCGGAAGCCGACGGCCTCCGGCAGCAGGACGGTCAGCCCCCAGCCCGGCATGATCCCCATGCGGGCATGGGTGTCGGCGAAGGCGGCGCGCTCGGAGGCGACGAGGAAGTCGCACGCCAGGGCGACCTCGAACCCGCCGGTGATCGCCACGCCGTTGATGGCGCCGATGACCGGGGTGGTCATCTGCGGGATCGGCCCCCGCGAGGTGGTGGTGTCGCCGGCCGCTCCCGTCTCGCCGAGGGCGGCACCGGCGGTCGACGCCAGCTCCTTGAGGTCGAGGCCGGCGCAGAACGCCGGGTCGGCACCGGTGAGCACGATGGCCGCGACGGACTCGTCCGCCTCGAGCTCGGTCATCGCCTGCCAGAGCGCCTTGCGGAGCTCCTGGCTGAGGGCGTTGCGCGCGCCGGGGCGGTTCAGGGTGACGGTGGCGACGGCATCGCGGCGATCGACGAGGACGACGGGCTCGGACATGGTGGCTCCCGGGTTTCAGTAGGGGTCGTGGTAGGCGAGGGGCAGGTCGCCGAGGCGGACGAGCATGGAGGCGATCCAGCCGCCGAGGGCGGAGAAGTGGTCGTCGAGTACGGCGCCGTCGCTCAGCGCCTTGTCGTGCAGGTCGTAGCTGCCCTCGTAGGCCAGCTCGAGGGCGTGGCTCAGCGGTTCGAGCTCGGCGGTGTAGGCGGTCTCGACCGTGGGCGCGGTGCGGTGCAGGCGGTCGGTGCCGAGCCACGGGCTCTCGGGCGGCAGCACCGAGGTCACCTGGTCGGGCGTCGGGAGGTCGACCAGGCGCTGCAGGCGCAGCACGATGCTGATCTCGATGCGGGGGTCGTCGTCGGCCTCCTCGCGGCGCAGCCACGAGCGGAAGGCGGACTGCGACCACGTCGGCCAGTCCAGGGTGATGTCGGCCCGTACCCGTGGCGGCGTGCCCTCGCCGGGCAGCCCGTACGACGTCTCCCACGTCGTGTCCCCGAGGAGGACGTCGACCTGGAACCGCTCCTCGGCCGTCATCCGCTCCAGCATCGCCGCCTCCAGGGCGTCGCGCAGGGCGCCGATGGCGTCGGTGAAGACGTGGTCCAGCATGGGGAGGCGACTCTAGGGGGTGACCCCCGAGCCGCCCGATCGACCGTCAGGCGATCGGTTCGCCCCGGCGGTCGACGCCGCAGACGTCCTGCCAGCCCTTCGGCAGCCGATCCCGACGGAGGGCGCCGGCCTCGAGCAGGGACCCCAGCACGTTGCGCATCGCCTCGTGCAGCAGTCCTCGACGCGCCGGGAGCGCCTGGACCGCCTCCCAGGTCTCCCGGCCGGGGAGCCCGACGGTCTCGTACACGCCGGGTCCGACGAGGAAGCGGAACATGTCCTGGACGACCCACGGGGCGACGTGGCGGACGGCGATCCGGTCGACGTGGTTGGCCCGCTCCCAGACCTCGGGCAGCACGGCTCGGGCGTAGGAGAGGTGACGCGCCTCCTCGGCGCGGTGGTAGCGGTTGACCTCGGCGAGGAACGGGTCGGTGTCCGGGTGCTCGACCGAGCGCTTCTGCAACAGGTCGGGGATCTCCTCGCCGGCCAGGACGAGGGTGTGGAACAGGGCCGGCAGGGCGATGATCAGGTACGGGCCGACGGCTTCCAGCGCTCGGTCGACAGGGCCGATCTGGCGCCGGACGGCAGTGGGCTGCAGCTGCTGGACGAGCCGCTGGAACATGCGCTGGTGCCGGGTCTCCTCACCGATCTCGTGCAGCAGGAAGGTGGTGCGGGGGTCGGTGACGTCGTCGCTCTTCGCGATCTGCATGGCGAAGCCGGCTTCGAGGATCGCCTCGAACAGGATCCCGGACCGGAGCGACGCCGCCAGCTCCTCCCGCCCGAGCTTGACGCGCTGCTCCTCGGTCAGATCGAGCCCGAGGCCGTGGATGCTGAGCAGCTCGTCGGGCAGCACGCGCCCGGGCCCGAGCTGGCCGGGCAGGTCCTCGTCCGGCTCGATGACGCGGCGCGCCGCTGCGGTGCTCAGGCGCTCGATGCGCGCCGTCGTGCTGGTCCCCATGTCCGAAGTGAACCATTGGCGGCACTTGCGTGTCAGCCACTCGTGACGACGTTCACGGGACCTGTCAGGCGATCTCGGCCGCCATCTCGGCGAGCGTCGTGACCGTGCGCCAGCTCCGCGTCGTGGCGTCGGCGGCGGGCCCGCGCCGGGTGAGGGCGGTGGCCAGCGGGCTCCGGCCGATGCCCCCGGGCAGGTGGAGGTGCAGGTCCCGACCGGCCGCCACGACCTGCTCCGGTGCGAACCCGTCGACGTCCACGCCGTCGAGTGCAGCTGCGGCGTCGGTGTCGAGGAAGGTGACGTGCAGTGCCTTCGGATCGATCCGGTCCGTGTCGTACGGGCTGGCGTCGACGGTGGCACGCAGCTCCTCGGCGGTGCGCACCAGGACCGCCGGCGCGAAGTCAGCTTCGGCGGCGATGGCAGCCTGCAGCGCCGGTCCGGCGTCGTCCGGGGCGAGGTCCCAGCCGGCCACGAGGTTCCCGCTCTGGATGTACGTGCGCACGTCGGTCATGCCGAGCCCCTCGGCGACGGAGCGCAGGGTCGCCATCGGGAGACGCCCGCTGCCACCGACGTTGATCCCACGCAGCAGGAAGACGAGCGAGCCCACCGCCGCAGCCTGCCAGGAGCGTCCAGGTTCGGGCGCGCCGATGACCCGACCAGGTGCGGGTCGGGCCGGTCAGCGCTGGTCGCTGGGACTTCGGTCGGGCTCGGGCGCTCCGACGCCGGCGGGCCGTCCGGTCCACCGGGTGCCGTGGCGGTCGGTGGCCACCCAGTGGCGGTCCTCGACGGTCAAGGCCCACCCGTACTCGTGGACCAGACGGTGGTGGAAGCGGCAGAGCAGGGCACCGTTGTCGGTCCGGGTCGGGCCGCCGTCCTCCCGCCAGTGGAGGTGATGGGCATCGCAGAACCGAGGCGCCCGTCCACACGACGGGAACACGCAGTGGCCGTCCCGTGCGGCGAGGGCACGGCGCTGGCGCCGGGAGAACTGCTCGGCAGCGTCGTTGGCATCGAGCACCTGGTTCTTCCCGGCGAACAGGGTCGCCACCAGTGCCGAGTCGCACAGGAGCCGTTCGGCGGCGTGCTTCGTGACCGTCCAGCCCTCACCGCGCAGGACCAGGTCTTCGAGGTCGTCGATCTCCCGCGTGCCGGACAGGGTGCGCAGGTCGATGTGGACGTTGGTCGTGACCCCCGACTTCGGCCGGGTCCGCCGGCGACGACGTCGGCGTCGATGGAGCTCGGCTCGGCGGATGCGCCGACGGATGACGTCGAGCGGGTCGACCGGCTCGTCGGTCTCCCTGGCGAGGTCGAGTGCTTCGTCGAGGTCGTCGGTGGGCTGGGTGCCGTCGAAGGTGTCCTCGGCCCAGATCCGGTCCCAATCCGGCTCATCGTCATCGGCACCAAGGTCGCAGTCGCGCTCGGCGCCACCACCAGTGAGCGCGGCGTGAGCCAGGTCGTCGAGCGCGTCGGCCCGTCGTTCGGTCAGGGTCCGGTGGTGAGGTGCGTCGGCGGCGTCGGGGTCCTGGGTGAACGCGTCGACCGCAGTCATGACGTTGAGGAACGCGGAGGGGGCCAGGTCAGCGTGGATCTCGCCGCCGCCGAACAGTCGCTGGCAGGCGACCAGCTAGTGCGGGTGGTCCCGCCGTGGTGCGAGGTGCTCATCGACCCGGGCCGTCCAGTAGCGCAGTGCCTCGTCGATGGCGGTCTCATCGGAGGTTCGCTTGTTCAACCGCAACAGCGCAGGGAGGGAGTCGCCCAGGAACGGTGCTCGTTCCTTCGTCACTGCCACGGCAAGCTTCTCGGTTCGCCGCAGCGACAGCTCGCCCGACAGCACGGCTTCGGTCAACGATGGGTGTGCGTCACACAGGCCAGCGATCCGCTCGAGGCGCAGTGCCTCGCGCTCGGACACGCCCGTGTACGCCAGCAACCACGCCTTCGCGGAAGACGCTCCGGCGGCGATCCACGCTGATGTCGGCCAGAGCTCGAGCAGCGCGGCGATCATCTCGCGTTGGCCGCACTCCATCCGCCGCGCCACGGCCGACGCCCGGTCCAACCGCTCCCGCGCCACGGCCGCAGCGTCGGCGCTGCGGGCGTAGGTGGCGGGACCGGTCATGACTCCATTCTCCTCAGGGGGTCTGACAGGAACTCCCGGGTCCGGGAACGGCAGTCGTGGCACGCTCGCCTCGTGACGGCGATGCTGCGACTGTGCCCGTTGCGGGTCGAGGACGAGCAGGTGGCGCGAGCGGCGCACGAGGCCCTCGCCGCCGCCGGCTACGCCTTCTTGTTCGACCACGACCTCGACGAGTCGTGGGACGCGTTCATCGAGCGCGACCGCCGCCAGCTGCAGGGGTTCGACCTTCCGCCCGGCCGGGTGCCGGCTGCCTTCCTGCTGGCCTGGGTCGGCGACCGGATCGTGGGCCGGGCGTCGATCCGCCTCGAGCTGAACGAGTACCTGGCATCCGCGGGCGGCCACATCGGGTACGCGGTCCTGCCCGAGCACCGTCGGCGCGGGCACGCGACCGAGATCCTCCGCCAGAGCCTCGTGGTCGCCCGGGCGGCCGGCATCCGCGAGGTGCTCGTGACCTGCGCGGTCGACAACGTCGGTTCGCGGACCGTCATCGAGCGGTGCGGCGGCGAGTTCGAGTCGACCGTGCACGACCCGAAGGAGCACGTCGAGAAGCGGCGGTACTGGATCCGTTGATCGCTACGGTTCGGGCCATGCGGATGCGCTTCCGTGGTCCGGTGCTCGACACCGGGGCGCTCGACGCCGTGGCCACCGCGCAGTTCTACGCCTCCCTGCTGGGCTGGACCGTGACTCGCGAGGAGCACGACGGGTCCACGTCGTGGGCCTTGGTCGAGTCACCGACGCAGGGGCTGAAGATCGAGCTGCAGGGCACGCCCGACTACCGCCGACCCGTCTGGCCGAACGACGGTGACCGCCAGCAGATGATGGTGCACCTCGACATCGCCACCGACGACGTCGACGCCGCCGTGGCCCGGGCGGTGGCGCTGGGAGCCACGGTGGCCGAGCACCAGCCCCGCGCCGGACAGCGGGTGCTGCTGGACCCGGCGGGCCATCCGTTCTGCGTGTTCCCGGGTGCCGTCACCTAGCGAGCCACCTGTGGCATCACGGCAGCGGCACCGGCCAGGAGGTGTCAGCTCTGGCGCTCCAGCCGCGATGCGGCCTGCTCCCACTCGCCCATGAAGCGAGCGGCCTCGTCCTTCGCCGCGTCGAGGGCCGTGGTGAGCTCGGTGAGCCTGCCGGCGTCGGCGTAGACGTCCGGGTCCCCGAGCGCGACCTGGAGCTCGGCCACCTTCGCCTCCGCCGCCTCCCACTGCTTCTCGAGGCGGTTCACCTGCTTGCGCAGGTCCCGGTCCTGCTGACTGCCGCCGCCTCCCTGCTTCGACTTCGACTTCGCCGCCGCGGTGGGGGTGCTCTGGCCCGGTGCCTTCGTGGGCTGCGAGGGACCCTTCGACTTCGACGCCTTGCCCGCCCGCCGGCCGCCGGACCCCGGTGACGCCTTCTTCACCGCAGCGCCGGTCGTGTCCCGGCGGGTGGTGGCGCTCGTCGGCGTCAGCACGGCCTCGTCGACGCCGTGGTGGAAGCGGGCGGTGCCGTTGCGCACCTCGACCAGGTCGTCGGCCACCGAGCGGATCAGGTAGCGGTCGTGGGTCACGAGCAGCACGGTGCCGGGGTACACCTTCAGGGCGTCCTCGAGCATGTCGCAGCTGGCCAGGTCGAGGTGGTTGGTGGGCTCGTCGAGGATCAGCAGCCCGGCCGGCTCGGCCATGGCCTTGGCCAGGGCCAGGCGGGTCCGCTCGCCGCCCGACAGCACGCCGACCTGGCGCTCGACGGCGTCGTCGCGGAAGCCGAAGGAGGCGAGGTACGTGCGCAGCGACTTGCCCCGGGGGGTGTCGCTCCCGATGCCGTCGCGGGCCACCTGCAGCACCGTCTGGTTCGGGTCGAGCTCGTCGGCCTGGTGCTGCTCGAAGCGGGCCACGGTGACCGACTGGCCGATCTCCGCGGTGCCCTCCATCGGCGGGAGGTCCCCGAGGAGCATCTTCAGCAGCGTCGTCTTCCCCGCGCCGTTCGGTCCGACGAGGGCCAGCTTCTGGCCCCGCTCGACGTGCACCGACACGTCCCGGAGCACCGGGGTGTCGCCGTAGCCGGCGGTCATGTGCGACAGCTCGGCCACCACCCGCGACGTGCGGGGCGGCTCGGGGAACTGGAACCGGGCCTGCAGCTCCTTGCGATCGGGGACCTCGATCTTCTCGAGCTTCTCCAGCATCTTCACCCGGCTCTGCACCTGGCGGGCCTTGGTGGCCTTGTACCGGAACCGCTCGACGAACCGCTCGGTCTGAGCCCGCGCCTTGGCCTGGCTGGCGGCCTGGGCCTCGAGCTGGGCGATGCGCTCCTCGCGCTGCACGACGAACTCGGCGAAGCCGCCGACGTACTCGGTGAGGGTCTCGTTGGCCAGCTCGACCACGTGGGTGGCGACGTTGTCGATGAAGTCGCGGTCGTGCGACACGAACAGCAGCGCGCCGGTCCAGGCCCGCAGGCGGGCCTCGAGCCAGCCCACGGAGTCGACGTCGAGGTGGTTCGTGGGCTCGTCGAGCACGAGCAGGTCGGGACCCGACAGCAGCAGGCGGGCCAGGGCGACGCGCATGCGCCAGCCGCCGGACAGCTCGGAGACCTGCCGGTCGGCGTCGTCGGGTGCGAAGCCGAGACCGGCCAGCACGGAGTGCGCCTCGGCCTCGAGGGCGTAGCCGTTCAGCTGCTCGTACTGGGTCTGGGCCTCACCGAACCGGTGCAGCGCCTCGGGCGACGCGTCGGCCGGGCCCTCCACGATCTGGTGGTGGAGCCGCATGATGTCGGGCCGTCCGCCGAGCACCGTGTCGAGCACCGAGCCGTCGTCCTCGGAGGGGATCTCCTGGGCCAGGTAGCCGATGCGCATGTCCCGGGGCTTGGTGATCGTCCCGGCGTCGGGTTCGGCGTCGCCGACCAGGATGCTCAGCAGCGACGTCTTGCCCTGGCCGTTCGCGCCGACCATCGCCACGCGCCGGCCGGCGGACAGCGACAGCGTCACGTCCCGGAACAGGACGCGGCTGCCGTGCGCGAGGGAGAGTCCGGAGGCGGTGAGCATGGCCGTTCGAGCCTACGGAGGGGCGGGAGGACCCCACGAAACAGATGGTCCGGCCCGT
Source organism: Acidimicrobiaceae bacterium (assembly GCA_036675575.1). Classification (GTDB taxonomy): domain Bacteria; phylum Actinomycetota; class Acidimicrobiia; order Acidimicrobiales; family Salinilacustritrichaceae; genus Salinilacustrithrix. The sequence goes on along the minus strand of JAKFET010000263.1, from coordinate 23,743 downwards.
CACGCCGGCCCGGTACCGTCGCTCCGATGTCCCCCGACGCCCCCGACCCCGACGCGCTCGTACGCGCCCGGGGGCTCTCGAAGCGGTTCGGGGACTTCGTCGCCGTCGCCGGCGTGGACTTCGAGGTCCGGCGCGGCGAGGTGTTCGGCTTCCTCGGTCCGAACGGCGCCGGCAAGACGTCGACGATGCGCATGATCAGCTGCGTGTCCCCGCCGAGCGGCGGCGAGCTCCGCGTGCTCGGGCTCGACCCCATCGCCGACGGCCCTCGGATCCGCAGCCGGATCGGCGTCGTCCCGCAGGAGGACAACCTCGACACCGAGCTGTCGGTCTGGGACAACTTCATCGTCTACGGCCGCTACTTCGGCCTGCCCCGTCCCCTGCTCCGCGAGCGGGCCGAGGAGCTGCTCGAGTTCGCCCGACTCACCGAGCGGCGCAACGACCGGGTCGACCCGCTCTCCGGGGGCATGAAGCGTCGGCTGACCATCGCCCGGGCGCTGATCAACCAGCCCGAGATGCTCCTCCTCGACGAGCCCACGACCGGCCTCGACCCGCAGGCCCGCCACCTGCTCTGGGACCGCCTCTACGGGTTGAAGCGCCAGGGCGTGACGCTGATCCTCACCACCCACTACATGGACGAGGCCGAGCAGCTCTGCGACCGGCTGGTCGTCATGGACGAGGGGCGGATCGTCGACGAGGGCTCGCCCCGGCAGCTGATCGAGCGCCACGTGACCGCCGAGGTGGTCGAGCTGCGCTTCGCCGACCCGGAGCTGCAGGCGAAGGCGCTGCCGGTCGCGACCGAGGTGGCCGACCGGCACGAGGCCCTCGCCGACCGGCTCCTGCTCTACACCGACGACGGCGACGCCACCCGCTCGGCCCTCGCCGACCGGGGCGTCGACGCCCTCACCGAGCTCACCCGCCGGGCGTCGCTCGAGGACGTCTTCCTCGCGCTCACGGGCCGGACCCTGGACGAGTGACGCCGTGAGCGCCCTCGTCGTCCGCGCCCTCGAGCGGGAGATGGTCGTGTTCGCCCGCACCTGGCGGGGCAATGCGTTCTCGTCGTTCGTCCAGCCCCTCCTCTTCCTGGGCGCGATGGGCATCGGCCTGGGCGGCCTCGTGGACGACGGCGCCGCGCCCACCGGAGGCCTCGACTACCTCGCCTTCGTGGCACCCGGGCTGCTCGCCGCCTCCGCCCTCCTGACCGCCGGCGCCGAGGCGCTCTGGCCGGTCATGGGCGGGGTGAAGTGGATGGGTCAGTACAACTCGATGGTGACCACGGCGATGACGCCGGGAGACGTCTACGGCGGCCTGGTCCTCGCTGCCGCCGTGCGTGCCCTGGTGGCGGCGACCGCGTTCCTGGCCGTCGCCGTGCTGCTGGGCGGGGCCACCTCCCTCTGGACGCCGCTGGCCCTGGTGCCGACGGTGGCGCTGGCCGCGGCGACCTCGGCGGTGCTGGCCGCGTACTCGGTGACCTGCCAGACCGACACCGGCTTCCCGATCATCATCCGGCTCGGGGTCATCCCCCTGTTCCTGTTCTCCGGGACGTTCTTCCCGGTCGAGCAGCTGCCCGATGCCCTCGAGCCCCTCGTCTGGGTCTCCCCGCTCTGGCACGCCGTGGAGTCGGCGCGGGACCTGACCACGGGGTCGGTGGGCGTCGCCACCGCGCTGCACGTCGTCGTCTTGCTGGTGGTCGTCGCAGCCGCGCTGCCGATCGGGATCCGCAACTTCGCCAACCGGCTCACGCCGTGAACGTCACGGGGATCCTCGACGCCGCTCGGGTCGCGCCGCCGCTGGACGCGCGGAAGCGGTTCCTGCGGATGACGGAGCGGAACGTCGTCGGGTACGCCCGGGCCTGGCCGGTGCTGCTGACCGGCCTCGTCGAGCCGTTCCTCTACCTGCTCTCGATCGGCATCGGGGTCGGGGCGCTCGTCGGAGACGTCGCCTACGCCGGTCGGCAGGTCCCGTACGAGACCTTCGTGGCGAGCGGGATGCTCGCCACCGCCGCCATGAACGGAGCGGTCTTCGACACGACCTTCAACTTCTTCATCCGCCTGAAGTACGCCAAGCTCTACGACGCCGTGCTGGCCACGCCGCTCGAGCCGCGCGACGTGGCCCTCGGCGAGGTCACCTGGGCGCTGATGCGCGGCGCGTTCTACTCGGCGGCGTTCCTCGTGACGATGGTGGCCTTCGGCCTCACCGAGTCGTGGTGGGCGGTGCTCGCCCTGCCGGCCACCGTGCTGATCGGCGCTGCGTTCGCGTCCGTCGGACTGGCCGCGTCCACCTACATGCGGTCGTTCATCGACTTCGACTTCGTGAACCTGGCCATCACGCCGATGTTCCTGTTCTCGGCGACGTTCTTCCCGCTGTCGCAGTACCCCGACGCCGTGGCGTCGGTCGTGCGGTGGACGCCGCTGTACCAGGGGGTGGCGCTGTGCCGGGCCCTCACGACCGGCGAGGTGCACGTCGGCCTCGTCGTCCACGTGGCGTACCTGGCGGTGCTGGTGCTGGTCGGGGTCGCCGTCGCCAGCCGGCGGATCGACGGCCTGCTCCGCTCCTGACCGGTTCGTCCGGGATGCCCGGTCCTGGCACGGCGCGGGACGGAACACCGACTCCGTGCGGCCGGATCGGGGTACGGAGCGAGGAGCCCAGACCCCGCCCCCGACCCAGGAGCCGTCACCATGATCCACGAGATCGACATCGACCTCCCCGTCCGGACCGTCTACGACCAGTGGACCCAGTTCGAGGACTTCCCCCTCTTCATGAAGCACGTCCGCGACGTGCGCCAGATCGACCCGACGCACACGCACTGGAAGGCGAGGATCTCCGGCGTCAGCCGTGAGTGGACCGCCGAGATCACCGAGCAGACACCGGACCAGCGCGTCGCCTGGACCGCCACCGACGGCACCCAGAACGCCGGCGTGGTCACGTTCCACGCGCTGAACGACAACACCACGCGCGTCGTGCTCCAGATGGAGACCGATCCCCAGGGCTTCCTCGAGAAGGTCGCCGACTGGGGCGGCTACATCTCGGACCGGTCCAAGAAGGACCTCGAGCAGTTCAAGGACTTCGTCGAGTCCCGCGGCAAGGCCACCGGCGCCTGGCGCGGCACGGTCGAGCGCGACTCCATGCGCGACCTGCACCGCCGCGAGGAGGAGCTGCGCAGCCTCAGCGACCACGAGCTGGCCAAGCGCGCCGAGGAGGCCGGCGTCGAGCGCCCGCTCGACCGCAACCGCGACTGGCTCGTCAGCGCCCTCGCCCGTGACGACCACGACCGCGACGTCGACACGGACCTGACCGACCGGGGCCGCGACCTCGACGGCGACGCCGATCGGGACCGCACCGACCGCGACCTCGATGAGGACCGGGGTCGCACCGACCTCGACGGGGACGGCGACCGCGACCGCCCCCACGCCGCCCACGACCGCGATGCCGCCCGAGCGGAGTACCGCGAGTCGTGACCGCCACCTCGACCCGGACGCCGGCGCCGCCCTCGGGCGGCGCCGGCGACACCTGGACGGAGCGCCTGGCGCGCTTCGGCCTCATGGGCAAGGGCGTGCTGCACGCCGTCATCGGCCTGCTCGCGCTGCAGATCGCCTTCTCCGGGTCGTCCAGCAAGGAGGCCAGCTCCCAGGGCGCCCTCCAGTGGATCGCCGATCGCCCCCTGGGCGTCCCGGCCCTGTGGGTCGTCGGCCTCAGCCTCCTGGCCCTGGCGGCGTGGCGGGTGATCACCACCGTCAACGGCGATCCCGTGGAGCACGACGAGGGCTGGTACCGGGCGGTGTGGGCCTTCCAGGCCCTCGTCTACGGGGCCCTCGCCGTCGCGTTCCTGAAGGCCGCCATGGACGGCGGCTCGTCGGGGAGCTCGGACAAGGACCAGGCGTCGTCGGCCACGAGCACCGTCTTCGACTGGCCGGGCGGCCGCTGGATCGTCGCCCTCGCCGGCCTCGCCGTCATCGGCCTGGCCGTCCACCTCATCGTCGAGCACGCCGTGCACGCCGGCTTCGCCGACCGCCTGCGGGTCTCCGAGGGCTCCTCGGTCGTCACGCTCGGCCGGATCGGGTACGGCCTGCGCTCGCTCGCCTACATCCTGGTCGGTGCGCTGCTGGTGCAGGCCGGGCTCGCCGGCGAGGAGCAGCGGGCCAAGGGCCTGTCCGGGGCCCTCGAGAGCGCCGCCGACGAGACCTGGGGCACGGCGCTGCTCGCGGCCATCGGGGTCGGGTTCATCGCCTACGGCGCCTACTGCTTCGCCGAGGCCAAGCTGCGCCGGTCGGCCTGACGTCAGCGCACGTGCGGGGTCATGAGCGCGATGGTCGGCCCGATGCCCAGCTCCCGCGTGCGCACCGTGGCGATGCGCCGGCCCGGCTGCACCGCCTGCTTCGGGGCCGAGCAGCGGTCGCCCAGGTGGGCGGCTGACGCATCGATGTCGTCGCTCACCAGGGCGTAGCCCCAGATCCGGCACGGACCGTCGCCCGCCGGCGCGGGCGGACCGACGAGCTCGAGGATCACCTCGCCCATCCGGAAGAACCGCTGCTGCACGGCGTGCTCGCCGAGGTCGACGTCGCGCGTGCGGCGCAGGTCGAGGCCGACGGAGGCCAGCGCGTCGGTGGTGCGCTCGAGGTCCGGCGAGCGCAGGACGACGTGGTCGAAGGCCACGACGCCGTTGGGGTGTGCGACGGGGGCCGGCGGGTCGAGGTCGGTCGTGGACGTCGCGATGCCGTCCACCGACGCAGGCACGGATTTGTCGGCGCGCAGGCGCCAGCGGTCGTTCCCGCCGCCGTCACCGGTGCAGAGGATGCGCACGCCACCGACGACGACCTCGTCCCCGTCGACCGAGAAGCCCGCCGACGCCCACGCCTCGGGCTCGTCACCGGTGACGAGGGCGTCCAGCCACACGGCCACGGATCAGCGGTTGACGGCGGACAGGACCGCCCGGAGCGACGCCGCCACGATGCTGTCGTGCACGCCGACCCCCCAGCGCACGTCGCCGTCGCCGGTCTGGGTCTCGACGTAGGCGACGGCCTGGGTGTCGGCGCCGGCGCCGATGGCGTGCTCGGTGTAGTCGAGGACGTCGACGTCGACGCCGAGGTGCTCGCGCAGGCCGTTCACGAAGGCGGACACCGGGCCGTTGCCGTGGCCGACCACCGTGTGGTGCTCGCCGTCGGCGATCACCTGGGCCGTGATCTCGGCGGCATCGGACGTCGTGCGCATCTCGTAGGAGTCGAGGCGATAGCGGCCGATGCCGAGGTACTCGCCCTCGAACTGGGCCCACATCTCGCCGGGGTTGATCTCGGTGCCGGTGTTCTCGGTCACGCCCTGGATCGACTTGGAGAACTCGATCTGGAGCCGACGCGGGAGGTCGAACCCGTGCTCCTCCTTCATCACGTACGCCACGCCGCCCTTGCCGGACTGGCTGTTGACCCGGATCACGGCCTCGTAGGTGCGCCCCACGTGCTTGGGGTCGATGGGCAGGTACGGGACCTCCCAGACGGGGTAGTCGTCGGGGCCGCCGCCCTCGGGGATCGTCCCGGCCAGCGCGGCCAGACCCTTCTTGATGGCGTCCTGGTGGCTGCCGGAGAAGGCGGTGTAGACGAGGTCGCCGCCGTAGGGGTGGCGGGGGTGGACCTCGAGGCGGTTGCACCACTCGGTGGTGCGTCGGACGGCGTCGATGTCCCGGAAGTCGATCTCGGGGTCGACCCCCTGCACGAACAGGTTCATCCCGAGCGTGACCAGGTCGACGTTGCCGGTGCGCTCCCCGTTGCCGAACAGGGTTCCCTCGACGCGGTCGGCGCCGGCCATGACGCCGAACTCGGCGGCGGCGACGGCGCAGCCGCGGTCGTTGTGCGGGTGCAGGCTCAGCACGACCTGGTCGCGGTGGGGGATGTTTCGGTGGAAGTACTCGATGACGTCGCCGTAGATGTTCGGCGTGTACATCTCGACCGTCGCCGGCAGGTTCATGATCAGCTTGTCGTCGGTGCCGGGGTCGATGGCCGCCCGCACCGCGTCGCAGATCTCGATGGCGTAGTCGGTCTCGGTGCCGGTGAAGCTCTCCGGCGAGTACTCGTAGCGGACGTGGGTGCCGGGCACCCCGTCCTCGAGCTTGCGGGCCAGCTTGGCCGCGTTCACGGCGATGTCGGTGATGCCGTCGTAGTCGAGGCCGAACACGACCCGGCGCTGCAGGATCGACGTCGAGTTGTAGAAGTGCACGATGGCCCGGGGTGCGCCGGCGATGGCCTCGTAGGTGCGCTCGATGAGCTCGGGCCGGCACTGCACGAGCACCTGGATCCACACGTCGTCGGGGATCAGGTCCTGCTCGATGAGCTCCCGGCAGAAGTCGAAGTCGGGCTGGCTCGCCGACGGGAACCCGATCTCGATCTCCTTGAAGCCCATGTCGACGAGCAGGTCGAACATCTTGCGCTTGCGGGCGGGGTCCATCGGGTCGATGAGCGCCTGGTTGCCGTCGCGCAGGTCGACCGAGCACCACAGGGGGGCCTGCTCGATGCGTCGGTCCGGCCACGTGCGATCCGGGAGCTCGAGCGGGAGGAACGGCTGGTACTTCTCGAAGGGCATCGTGCCGGGCTTGCCGTTGCGGGGCTGGGTCGCCATGTCGGTTCCTCTCGGGGATCTCGTCGGGTCTGCTCGAACTCGGGTCGGAAAAGCAAGAAACCTCCTGGCCGGGAGGCACAGGAGGTCGGGCGAGCGCGGTATGTGGCGCTCGCCTAGGTGAGAAGGAGCAGTCCCAGCGCGTGGATCATCGCTCCCCAGGATGCCGGGGTGGTCAGGTGCTGTCAACGTGGATGCGAGACGGAGTCATCCGCGCGCACCGCTGGCTCCGTAGCACGGGTGGGACGAAACGGTCGGACCGGCCACCCGTGACACCTGGAGACAGCCATGAAGAAGAAGCTCGCTGCCCTCGCCTTCGCCGGCGCATCCCTCGCCATGTTCGCCGGGGCGCCGTCCGCCGGCGCCGCCCACTGCGTCGCCCCGGACGGGAGCGCACCCGGGTTCTCCTACTTCGGGACCGTCCACGTCCAGGGCGATGCCCACGACAACGAGGGCGGAGGGGTCCACAACGGCACCTCCGGCGCCTCGAACTGCCTCGAGACCGCGGGCAACCCCTCGGGCCGCAAGTAGTCAGTAGTACGTGCACCGGCAGCGGTGGCGGGGCCGGGCCTTCACGGCCGGGTCCTGCCCCTGCTGCCAGAGCCGGTGGTCGACCGTCGCCGCCGTGACGTGGTCGTGACCGGCTGATCGCAGCCGGTCGACCAGCAGCTCGACGGCGTGGACCGCCACGGCCCGCAGCTCCACCTCGCCCCGCTCGCCCGAGACCAGCAGCTCCTCCCGTTCGATGCGGGCGTCGAGCGCGGCGTCGACGACGAGCACGCCCGCCACCTTCAGCACGTGGGGCACCAGGTTGTCGGCGAACGCCGTGAGGGTGTGCAGGTCGTGGAACCGGCCGAGCCCGTCGTCCTCCAGCGCGCCGGCCAGGTGCGAGACGACGATCTGGGCCCGCTTGTACACGGGGACATCGAGTCCGTCGATGTCGTGACGGTCGTCCCAGCAGGGCAGCGCCCCGAGCTCGGCGGCCAGCACCGCCCCGCTGCCTGCCGCGGCGGCGACCATCGCAGCCGCGGAGCCCTCGTGGCGCTCGAGCAGGTGCGCGCCGAGCTCCTGCCACGCGGCGGTGAACGCGTCGAGGAGGCCTCGGGCCTCGGTGTCGAGCGGCTGGTGGAACACGTCGGCCACCTGCTCGACCGTGACGTCGACCAGCCAGCCGGCGCTCGGCACACCGCTCGCACCGCAGTGCTGCTGCCACCGGGCCGCCAACGTCCGGGCGCCGGAGTGCCCGGGCAGCTTCACGACGTGGGGGAACCAGCCGGACCCGAAGTTGACGGCGTTCCACGCGACGACCCCCATCGCCCGGTCCTCCGGCGTGCCCGTCCAGCGCTCCTCGGGGAACGGCTCGGGCGGCGTCGGGTCGAGCGAGGTGGCCAGCCGCTCGAGCGCGGCCTCGTCGATGCGGACGAGCTCGGCCCGGTCGGAGACCGCGGCAGCGGCGACGCGGACCCGACCCGGCAGCCCCACGCCCTCGTTCCTCACGCGCATCTCGACCATCTGTGGTCGATCCGCGTGAAGGGAACGGGGGATTTCACGAGGTCGGGTGCGACGCCGCCCACTCGACCAGCTGGTCCGCCGGCCAGGTGTTGACGATCTGCTCCGGCGTGACGCCGTGGCGGGCGGCCTTGTCGCAGCCGAAGGGCTGCCACTCGAGCTGTCCGGGGGCGTGCGCGTCGGTGTCGATGGCGAGCCTGCAGCCCCACTCCAGGGCGAGCTCGAGCAGGTGGTCCGGCGGGTCCTGGCGCTCGGGCCGGCAGTTGATCTCCACCGCAGTGTCGAAGCGCGCGCAGGCGGCGAACACGACGTCGGCGTCGAAGCTGGAGCCGACCCGCCCGGCGAAGTCGCTCTTGCCGATCTGGCGCTGGTGGCCGGGGACCTTCTGGCCGGTGCAGTGGCCGAGGATGTCGACGTGGGGGCTGGCGACGGCCATGACCATCCGCTGGGTCATCTCCTTGGCGTCCATCGACAGCTTCGAGTGGACGCTGGCCACCACGACGTCGAGGCGATCGAGCAGGTCCTCGTCCTGGTCGAGGCTGCCGTCGGCGAGGATGTCGACCTCGATCCCCGTGAGGATGCGGAAGTCGTCCCACCGCCCGTTCAGGTCGTCGATCACGTCGAGCTGGCGGCGCAGCCGGTCGGGGTCGAGCCCGTGGGCGATGGTCAGGCGGGGGGAGTGGTCGGTGAGGACCATGTACTCGTGTCCGAGGGCCCGGGCCGCCTCGGCCATCTTCTCGATGGGGGCGCCGCCGTCGGACCAGTCGGAGTGCAGGTGGCAGTCGCCGCGCAGCGCCGCCCGCAGCTCGGCGCCCTCGCCGACGTCGACCGGGTTGGTGGCCTCCAGCTCGGCGAGCTTCTTCGGCACCCTCCCGTCGAGGGCCTCGGCGATGACGGCGCTCGTCGCCGGCCCGATGCCGGCGAGGTCGGTGAGCGTTCGTTCGCGGTGGCGGGCGAGGAGCTCGTCGGCGTCGAGGTCGGCGACGATGTCGCGAGCGTTCGCGTAGGCCCGGACGCGACGGCCCTCGTCGAGGCGCCGGTCGAGCAGGTAGACGATGCGATCGAGCACCTCGACGGGGTCGAGCGGGCCGCCGTCGGCGTCGTGCTCACAGGTGTCGGCCACGCCCGGACGCTACCGCCGGGTCCAGGAGCCGAGCCGAAGGGGAGGCGACCCATGTCCCGGCCGCCTGTACCGTCTCCCGGCATGCGCTGCCCCGTGTGCCTCGACGCCGACCTGGTCCCGCACATCCGCGACGGCATCGAGGTCGACCACTGCCCACGCTGCCGCGGCATGTGGCTCGACCGTGGCGAGCTGGAGAAGCTGCTCGACCTGGTCGAGGCCCGCTCGCCCGAGGCCCGCATCAGCACGCCCGAGCCGCCCCGGGCGCCGGCGCCGCTCCCCTCGGACGTCCGCCGGGACGACCGGTACCGCGACGACGACCGGGATCGGTACCGGGACGACGACCGCGACCGGTACCGCGACGACGACCGGGATCGCTCCGGACGCCGGAAGAAGCGCAAGAGCCCCCTGGCCGAGCTGCTCGGCGACGTCTTCGAGGGCTTCGACTAGCTGAGCTCGGTGAGGGCCAGCCGCAGCGCGTGCAGCTCGTCGGCCACGTCGCCGATGCGGGCCACGGCGCGGTCCGGCACGTCGACGGCGATGGCACCGGCCAGCGCCACGACCTCGCCGAGGCGCAGCTGCAGGCGGTGCAGGTCCTCGGCCGAGCGCTCCACGGCGTCCCAGATGGCGTGGACGGAGGCGACCTGTCGGTCGAGGGACTCGGCCACGGATCGCAGCTCGGTGGCGTCGCGCCCGTCGTCCTCGGCCCGGGCCAGGTCGCGACGGGCGTCCTTCAGCCGGCGGGTGACCTCGTCGGGGCGCAGGTCGTCGAGCGTGGCCAGCTTGCGGTCGGTGCGCTGGGCGGCCTCGAAGACGGCCTCGACGGCGGCGCGCACCTCGGGACGGAGGCCCTCGAGCCGCTCTCGGATGGCGCCGCCGGGCGTGCGCTCGACGATGGCGTCGTAGCGGCGAGCCGCGTCGAGCGCAGCGACCGCATCGGGCCGGCGCTCCGGGGAGACCGTCGCCGGGTCGAGCGTCGCGAGAGGGTCCTGGCCGTCGCCCCGGTCCCTGCGCCTGAACACCATGACGGGGCAACCTACCGACGCCGGTAGCCTCGCCATCCGCATGGAACGCTTCGGATTCGTCGGCCTCCCCAACGCAGGGAAGTCCTCCCTCTACAACGCGCTGTCGGGGGGCGGGGCGCTGGCGGCGCCGTACGCGTTCGCCACCACCGACCCGAACGTCGGCGTGGCCAAGGTGCCCGACGAGCGGCTCGGGAAGCTGGCCGAGATGTCCAAGTCCCGCAACGTCGTGCCCGCCTCGGTGCAGTTCGTCGACATCGGCGGGCTGGTCGAGGGCGCGTCGCAGGGCGAGGGCCTCGGCAACCAGTTCCTGGCCCACATCCGCGAGGCCGACGCCATCGTCTTCGTGCTCCGGGCCTTCGAGGACGACGACGTCCCCGGCCCCTCCGACCCCCTCGAGCACCTCCGCATCGTCGAGATCGAGCTGACCCTCGCCGACCTCGAGACGGTGGAGAAGCGCCTCGACAAGCAGCGGCGCATGTTCAAGGGCGACAAGTCCCTCGCCGGCGAGATCGCCGTGCTCGAGGAGGCCGTCGCCGTCCTCGGCGAGGGCACGCCGATCTACCGCTCGGCCATGAAGCCCGCCGACCGTGACGAGCTGCGCCAGCACTTCCTGCTCACCAACCGGCCGGTCATCGCCATCGTCAACGTCGGCGACGACCAGCTCGACGAGATCGACGCCGTCGTCAAGCCGGTGGCCGACGAGCTCGGCGGGGTCGGCGAGGTCATCGGCATGTGCGTGCAGCTCGAGGCCGAGGCGGCCACCCTCGACACCGAGGAGGAGCGGGTCGAGATGCTCGAGGGGCTCGGCCTGGGCGAGGGCGCCCTGCCCCGCTTCCTCCACACCGCCTACCAGCTGATGGGCCTGCGCACGTACTTCACGACCGGCGAGAAGGAGAGCCGGGCGTGGACCTTCCGGGCCGGATCCCGGGCACCGCAGGCCGCCGGCGTGATCCACACCGACTTCGAGCGGGGCTTCATCCGGGCCGAGTGCATCCAGTGGGACGAGCTGCTCGAGTGCGGCTCGTGGAACGCGGCGAAGGACGTGGGCAAGCTCCGCGTCGAGGGCAAGGACTACGTGGTGCAGGACGGGGACGTCCTCGAGTTCCGCTTCAATGTGTAAGTGATGCCGTGGCTCCTGCGTGACGACCGGGTCCTGGCCAGCCTGGAGATCGCGTCGACGCGCGCCGAGCGGCGCACGGGCCTGCTCGGCCGGGACGGGTTCGAGGGGGCGCTGCTGATCGAGGGCACCCGCTCCGTGCACACGATCGGCATGCGGTTCCCGATCGACGTCGCCCACCTCGACGACGAGGGCACGGTCCTGCGCTGCGCCACCATGCCCCGCCACCGCGTCGGCCTGCCCGTGCCCCGGGCCCGCAAGGTCCTCGAGGCCGAGGCCGGGTCGTTCGAGCGCTGGGGCATCTGCCCGGGCCAGGTGCTCGAGGTGCGCGTGCAGCACCCCACCGCCTCGTGAGCGGGCGGCTCGTCGTCGTCGGCACGCCCATCGGCAACCTCGGGGACCTGTCGCCCCGCGCCGTGCAGGCCCTCACCGACGCCGACGTCGTCGCGTGCGAGGACACCCGCCGCACCGGCCGCCTCCTGCAGGCCGCCGGCATCGGGCGCACCGACCTGGTGGTCGCCAACGACCACACCGAGGCGCGCATCGCCGGCCGGCTGGTCGAGCGGGCGCGCTCGGGCGAGGTCGTGGCCCTGGTGACCGACGCAGGCATGCCGGGCGTGTCCGACCCGGGCAACGACGTCGTCGCCGCCTTCGTGGCCGCCGGACTCGCCGTCGAGGTCGTCCCGGGCCCCACCGCCGTCACCACCGCGCTGGCGGCCAGCGGGCTGCCCACCGGCCGGTTCGCGTTCGAGGGCTTCCTGCCCCGCAAGGGCGCCGGCCGCACCGAGCGGTTGGCCGCCGTGGCGGCCGAACCCCGCACGGTCGTGCTCTACGAGGCGCCCCACCGCGCCGAGCGCACCATCGCCGACCTCGCCGAGGCCTGCGGCCCGGACCGCCCGGTCACGGTGGCTCGCGAGCTGACCAAGCTCCACGAGGAGTGGTTCCGCGGCGACCTGGCCGGGGCAGCGGCGTGGCTGGCGAGCGAGCCGAAGGGCGAGTTCGTGATCGTGCTCGGCGGGGCCGAGCCGCCGCCCGACGTCACCGACGAGGAGCTGGCGGAGGCGCTCGACGAGGAGCGGGCCGCCGGCGCCAGCACCCGCGACGCGGTCGCCGCCGTCGTGGCTCGCTACGGCGTCGCCAAGCGCCGCGTCTACGACCTCGCCACCCGCTGACGACCGGGGACGTGCGAACCGATCGGTTCGCACGTACCGCCCCATGGAACGAACGAACCGATCGGCGCGTTCGTCCCGGTGCGCTCAGGACTCGGCGGCGGCCAGGGCCTCGGCGACGGTGGTGGGTCGGTGGGTGGCGAGGAGCGCCTGCTGCAGCCCGGCGACGCCGTCGGCGCTGAGCTCCCAGACCGCCTCCTCCTCGTCCGTGTGCAGGACGAACACGTGGTGGTCGGGGAGGCCGTCGATGAGAACCGCACCGCCGGCGAAGGTGCCGGCGGGTGCGCCCTCCCAGCGGAGGTCGACGGCGAGGGCGCCGGGCCCGTCGAGGTGGTCGGCCCCGGGCAGGACGGTGGCCACCGAGGCCAGGCCGTCATCGGCGCGCACGTGCGTCGTCCCGCCGGGGTGGACGGCCTCCAGGCAGCTGAGCGACTGCACGTCCGGGACCGTCGCCACGAGCGTGCCGGCCGTGGGCCAGCCCGGCTCGCCCACGGCCCGCCGGCGGCCGGGGAGCCGGTAGAGGCGGGCTGCGCCGCTGCGCTTGGCCGGCACCAGGCCGGGCACGTCGAAGTCGACCGTGACGAGCCGGGCGCCGGTGGCGGCGATGCGGGGCAGGAGCCGCTGGAGGGTGGCGGGGGCGAGGTAGGAGAACAGCACGTCGGCGGAGATGTCGACGTCCGGGTCGAAGAGGTCGCCTTGGCGCACGTCGGCGTCGACGCCCGCCTCGGCGAGGTGCTCCTGTGCCTCGGCGACGAGGTCGGGGTCGGCCTCCACGCCCGACACCCGGGCGCCACGCCGGGCGGCGGCGAGCAGCACCTGGCCGTCGCCGCAGCCGAGGTCGAGGACGTGCACGCCCTCGCCCACGCCGGCGAGGTCGAGCGCGGCCTCCACCGCCTCGGCCTGGCTGGGCGCCCAGAAGGGCCAGGTGCGCGCCGTGTCGCCGGCGGGATCGGGGGCCACGAGGCTCAGGCGGATGCGGCGGGGACGTCGGCGGGGACGTGCTGGCGGAGCTGCTCGGCCGCGATCTCGGGCGGCACGATGTTGATCATCACGCCGGTGCCCTGCTCGAACCCGGCCACCGAGGTGATGCGCGGGTTGACGTGCACGTGCCAGTGGAAGTCGCCGGGGTGGTGGTGCGGCGCGGTGTGGAACACGAGGTTGTAGGAGACGTGGCCCATGACGGCGCGCAGCGTGGCGAGCGCGTCGCGGATGGACCGGCCGACGGCCACCAGGTCCTTGGGTGACGCGTCGGTCAGGTGCTCGGCGTGGGTCCGGGGCAGCACGAGCATCTGGTAGGGCGAGGCGCTCCAGAAGGGGCAGAGCACGAGCACCCGCTCGTCGGCGTGGACGATGCGGTGCCCGGCCTCGAGCTCGGCCTGGATGGTGGTGCAGAGCAGGCACGAGCCGTCGAAGCGCTCGAAGCCGCGCTGCTCCTCGGCGATCTCGCCCGGCACGAAGGGGATGCCCAGCAGCTGGCCGTGGGGGTGGTCGAGCGAGGCGCCGGCGGTTCGGCCGGCGTTGACGATGGCCTGGGTGTAGCGGGTCCCGACCTGGCGGCCGTGGTCCTCCATGCGGTCGCGGATGGCCGCCATGACGAGGCCGGCCTGCTTGTCGTCGAGGTCTCCCCAGGACTGGTCGTGCTCGGGTGACAGCACCAGCACCTCGTGGATGCCGGATGCGTTGGCCTGGGTGAACACGGGACCGAGGTTGGTGACCCGCATGGGCTCGGTGCCGGCGAAGGCCGGGTACTTGTTGGGCACGACCCGCACCGACCAGGCGCCGTTGCTGCCGTACTCCTCGAGGGACGGCGGGGTCTCCTCCTCGTTGCCCGGGCAGAACGGGCAGGGCCGGTCCTGGTCCGGCTCGACCAGCAGATCCCGCGAGACGAGGTCGCCGGGCCGGTCCCCTCGGGCGCTGGCGATGGTCACCCAGCGGCCGGTGAGGGGGTTCAGGCGGAGCTCGCTCACTGGTCGGAGACTACCCACGCCCTTTCTCGCACCGGTACACGGTCACGTGGGCGTCGCTGCCCGGGCCGAAGGGCTCGCCCTCCCAGCCGGCGTGGCGCTCGGCGATCTCGAGGCCCGCGGTCGCGGCCAGCCCGTCGAGCACCTCCGGCGTCGCGAAGCAGACCTGCCACGGCCGCAGCCGCACGGGTCGGCCGTCGCGCAGCTCGACGTGGTGGCCGCGCACCGTGCCTGCGTCGGGATCGGTGCGGCTGACCCGCAGCACGACGAAGTCGGCGTCGAGGCGGACCACGTCGACCCGGTCGCTCGCCTCCCCGGCGCCCTCGCCCGGCACGAACGCCTCGACCACGACGATGCCGTCGTCGCGCAGGACCTGGCGCGCCAGGGTGAGGCACCGGCGCTGGAGCGCGTGGGACGGCAGGTTGAAGAGGGTGTTGAACGCCACGAGCACGGCCCCGAAGGACCCGGGTCGCACCGGGAGCTCGGCCATGTCGGCCGCCACGACGGGGACGTCCGGGTGCTGCTCGGCCGAGCGCCGGAGCATGGCGGTGGATGCGTCGAGCCCCACGACCTCGAGGCCGGCGGCGCGGAGCGGCCCGGCGAGGCGGCCGGTCCCGCTGCCCAGCTCCAGCACCGGCCCGGTGGTGCGGGCGGCGACGAACGCGGCGGTGGCGGCCGGCGGCGAGACGTCGGCGTACCAGTCGTCGTAGACGTCGGCGAACCCGTCGCCGTAGGTGGCCGGGCGGTAGCCGCGCATGCCCACGGTGCCCTCGTCGTCGGGTCCCGCCAGCGCCATTCGGGCATCTTGCCCGGTCGGTAGCGTGAGCGCCGATGAGCGACGACCGCCGGCGCCCCGGCCAGCACGAGTCGCGCCGCGACCAGGTCCTGCGCCGCTGGATCGCCGACGAGGTCCACCCCTTCTGCGAGCCGGTGCGCGCCCAGCTCGAGCGCAGTGGCCTCGGTCGGCGTGGCGCCCGCACGGCGTCGGACCTGGCCCGGATCCCGGTCACCGAGCTGGCCGACCTCGGCGACGGGCGCCGCAACGTGCTGCAGCCGACGGCGGAGCGCATCCGGGAGTCGGGCGGCCTCGGGCTGAAGGGTCGCCTGCTGGTCGCCGACGTGCTCGGCCGCCGGGACGACTTCGCCCGCCACGACGTGGACGGCCCGTACAAGCCCGTCTGCTGGACGGCCGGGTCCCACCCCGGCGGGGCGCTCTTCGTCGGCGCCACCAGCACCGACCTCGACCGCCTGGCCGAGCTGGGCCGTCGCTCGCTGGCGATCAACGGCATCGCCCCGTCCGACCGGGTCGCCTGCACGGCCGGCGCGGTCGGCGTCGGGCCCCTCCAGCTGGAGCTGGGAGCGCGCGACGCCGGCGTCGCCCACCTCGTGCTGGACGCCGCCGATCGGGCGCTGCTCGAGGCGGCGTCGCCGACGGTGGTCGCGGGGACCCCGGCCAGCCTGAACCAGGTCCTCGGGGCGGGGCTCCCGGCGTCGGTGCGGATGCTGGTGGTGCACGTGGGCGCCACCGGTGGTGGGGACCTCGGTGGCCTCCGCCGCCGCAGCGGGCTGCCGGTGCGGCTGTGGTGGGCCCCGACCGGCGTCCGCGCTGCGTGGGTCACCTGCGAGGCCGACCAGCTCCACACGTGGCCCGAGCACGAGCACGTCGAGGTGGTGGACGACGACGGCCGGGCCACCGGTTCGGGACGCCTCGTGTGGTCGGCGATCGGGTGGCGGGGCTCGGTCTGGCTGCGCGTCGCGCTCGGGCCGCTCGGTCGCGTCGACCGGTCGACGTGCACGTGCGGGCGGACCACGCCGAGGGTGCTGGGGGCGGGCCGCACCCCCCGCCGGGCGGGTGCTGCGGCCGGATCCCGGACGTGACCGGCACGTGGGCGCCGCTCGACAGCGCGCCGGCGCAGCCGGTGCGACCGGCGACCGTCCGAACAGGTCACGCGCCGGCAGCGCGGCTCGAACGGGAGCTCCCGCCGGTGCCCGTCGCGCTGCGTCCCATGACCATCCCCGACCTGCTCGACGGGGCGTTCGCCATCCTCAAGCGCCGCCCGCGCGACGTCCTCACCATCGCCGCCGTGCTGCTGATCCCGGTCGAGGTGGTCAGCGCCGTGCTGCTGCGCGACGTGCTCGGCGCCGACGGGCTCAGCGGCCTCAGCGACCCGACGACGGCGTTCGGCGCCGACGGCGAGGTCGTCGGCGCCGGCGCGGCGCTCACCTCCATGGCGATCGGCACCGTGTCGCTCGCGCTGCTCGCCGGCGCCCTGGGCGTGCTGGTGGACGGCTGGTACCGGGGGCGCGACGTGGGTCCGTGGGAGGCGGTGGGCGTCGCGCTCCGGCGCAGCTGGGCGCTCGTGGTCGGCGTCGTGCTCGTCCACGTGCTGGAGGCCATCGGCCTGCTGGCCGTCGGCGTCGGCGCCTACCTGGCCATGGCGCTCTGCCACGTCGTCAGCCCGGCCGTCACCGTCGAGGCGCTCGGACCCTTCGCCGCCGTCCGCCGCTCGGTGCAGCTGACCCGCCGCCGCATCCTGCCGGCCCTGCTCGTACCCGGCCTGGTCGGCGTGGTGGGGCTGCTGGTCGGGTTCGGCTTCCAGGCCGTGCCCGAGGTCGCGGCCGCCGTCGTGCCGGACGACTGGGACTGGCTGGTCCGCTCGTCCGGGCAGATCGCATCGCAGCTCGTCGTGGTGCCGTTCACCGCCGGCGTCGCCGTGCTGTTCCACCTCGACCTGCGGATCCGGGTCGAGGCCCACGACATCGAGCTGCGCGCCGATGCGCTCCTGGCAGGGTGAGCCGGGCGGCCCGGTCGACCCCGACGAGGCCCGCCGCACCGCCGAGGAGATCCTGTCCCGGGCCGAGTACCGGGAACCCCGCCCCTCGCTGCTCGACCGGGCGCTGGAGGCCGTCACCGACTTCCTCGGCCGCACCTTCGACGGGCTGGCCGGCGGCGGTGCCGGAAGCGTCATCGGGGCGGTCATCACGGTCGCAGTCCTGGCCCTCGCCGTCTGGCTGCTGGTGCGGGCGGTGCGCGCCTCCTGGTCGCGCTCGGAGGGCGCCCGCGGCGCCGCCACCGTCCAGGGGACCTCGGCCCCCGACGACCCTGCGGTCTGGGACGCCGAGGCCGAGCGGCTCGCCGCGGCCGGCGACCACCGGGGCGCGCTGCGATGCCGCTACCAGGCCGCGGTGGCGGCGCTGGTGCATCGCGGCGCGGTGGCGGACACCCCGGCTCGCACCCCGTCCGAGCTGCGGAGCGAGCTGGCGGGGCGACAGCCCGAGCTCGACCCGCTCATCGACTCCGTGACCGAGCGGTTCGAGGCTGCCTGGTACGGCGGCCGCGCCGTCGATGCCCCCGCCGAGCGCGCCTTCGCCGCCGATGTCGCGACCCTGCGGACGGCCGACCTGCGTCCGGGGGTGCGGGCGTGAGCCGGCGCATCGCGTTCGGCGCGCTGCTCGTCGCAGCGGTGCTCCTCGGCGCCTACCTGACCGCCGCCCGCCAGACCTCCGGCCCGCCGCTCGACCCGACCTCGACCTCGCCCGACGGCGCCAAGGCCGTCGTCGAGCTCGTCGACGCGCTGGCCACTATGGATGTGCGCGAGGAGGTGCCGGACGCCGACGTCGACACCGCGCTGGTGCTGCAGGACCGCTTCGACCGCGACGCCGAGCAGGCGCTGCTGGCGTGGGTGCGGGCCGGCGGCACGCTCGTGGTGGCCGACGTGGGCTCGACGACGACGCCCCCCGTCGTGGGGACGGCCACCGGCACGGTCGCCCTGCGGTGCGCCGGCGACGTGCCGCCCGGCCTCGACGACGTCGAGCAGCTCGCCGTGGGCGACGGCCTGCTGCTGGAGGTGCCGCCGGGCGCAGGCTCGTGCGGTCCGTCCGGCGACGGTGGCCACGTCGTCGTCGAGGAGCGGGGTGCGGGTCGCATCGTCGCCGTCGGCGGCCCGGACGCCTTCACCAACCGCAACCTCGACGAGGCCGACAACGCCGTGCTCGCCGCCGCCCTGCTCGCCCCCGACGGCGGGACCCGCAGCGCCTTCCTGCGCCCGTCGCTGCTCGTCGGCGGCGGCGACCGGAGCCTGGTCGACCTGGTCGACACGCCCGTGCGGGCCGCCCTCGCCCAGCTGGTCGTGGCCTTCCTCGTCGCCGCCCTGTGGCGCGCCCGCCGCCTGGGCCGACCGGTGCCCGAGCCCCAACCCGTGCCCATCGAGTCGTCCGAGCTCACGCAGGCCGTCGCCCGCCTCCTCGGCCGGGCCGACCGCCCCGGGCGCGCCGCGGCGGTGCTCCGCGACCGCGCCCGTCGCGACCTGTCCGGCCCGCTCGGCATCCCCCTCGACGCCTCGGCCGACGCCGTCGTCGACGCCATCGCGCGGCGCACGGGCCTCTCCGCCGCCGAGGCGCGCCGGGCCGCCATCGATCCCGTCACCTCCGACGACGACCTCGTCGCGGTGGCGGCACTGCTCACCCAGATCCGGAAGGACACCACCCATGGCCGACGCCCCACCCACGTCTGACCCCGTCCCCGAGCGCGACCCCCGCGCCGCCGTCATCGCCGTGCGCGACGAGGTGGCCAAGGTCGTCGTCGGCCAGGAGGGCGTCCTGTCCGGGATCATCGCCGCGCTCCTCGTCGGCGGCCACGTGCTCCTCGAGGGGGTGCCCGGTGTGGCCAAGACGCTGCTCGTGAAGACGGTGGCCGCCGCGTTCGACCTCGACTTCAAGCGGGTCCAGTTCACGCCGGACCTGATGCCCTCCGACGTGCTCGGCCAGGTCATCTACGACGCCGAGCGCGGCTTCCGGTTCCGGGAGGGCCCGGCGTTCACCAACGTGCTGCTCGCCGACGAGATCAACCGCACCCCACCGAAGACCCAGGCCGCGCTGCTGGAGGCGATGGAGGAGCGGCAGGTCTCGGTCGAGGGGACGGCCCGGCCGCTCCCCGAGCCCTTCGCCGTGATCGCCACGCAGAACCCGGTCGAGTACGAGGGCACCTACCCGCTGCCGGAGGCCCAGCTCGACCGCTTCCTCTTCAAGCTCCAGGTCGCCTACCCCGACGCCGTCCAGGAGCAGGAGATCCTGGCCCGCCACCACGCCGGCCTCGATCCCCACGACCCGGCCTCCGCGGGCGTGCGCGCCGTGGCCGGCGGCGCCGACCTCGCCGCCGGCCGGGCCGCCGTGCACCGCATCGACGTGGAGCCAGCCGTCCTCGGCTACGTCGTGGCCCTCGCGCGGGCAACGCGGGAGAGCCCGTCGCTGAGCCTCGGTGCCTCGCCCCGGGGTGCGGCGATGCTGCTGCACGCCGCGAAGGCGTGGGCGTGGCTCGCCGGCCGCACCTACCTCACGCCGGACGAGGTGAAGACGGTGCTGAAGCCCACGTTCCGCCACCGCGTCCAGGTCCGCCCCGAGCTCCAGCTGGAGGGCACCACCGCCGACGCCGTCCTCGACGCCGTCCTCGCCAGCGTGCCCGTCCCCCGCTGAGCGCTCGCCGGTGCCCGTCCCCACCCCTCGCCTGGCCGTCCTGGCCGCGGTCGCGGCGCTGGCCGTCGCGCTGGTGCCCGGCACGGTGCTCGGGCGGCTGCTGGTGGTCGACGCGGTGCTCGCGCTCCTCGCGGTGGCCGACTGGGCGCTGGCACCCCGAGCCCGCGCCCTCGACGTCGAACGGGAGCTGCCGGCCGTGATCACGCTCGGCGCCACCGCGGAGGTCACCTGGCGGGTCCGCAACCACTCCCGGCGTCCGGTGCGGATCGCGGTCGCCGACGAGCTGGCACCCAGCCTCGGCGCCGGCACGCGTCGGTTCCGGGGCACCGTGCCCGCCGGCGGCGTGCTGACGACGTCGACAATGCTCGCACCCGCACGCCGGGGCCGGTTCGCGCCCATCGAGGTCGTCGTGCGCATGGAGGGGCCGCTCGGCCTGGTCGCACGGCAGACCCGCCGGCAGCTGCCGGCATCGCTGCGCGTCCACCCCCGGTTCCGGTCCCGCGAGGAGGCCGAGCTGAAGATCGACCAGGCCCGCATCCTGGAGGTCGGCATGCGGTCGGCCACCGGGCGGGGCGGCGGCACCGACTTCGACCAGCTGCGCGAGTACACGGTGGACGACGAGTCCCGGCGCATCGACTGGTCGGCCACGGCCCGCTCCGGGCGCCCGATCGTGCGGACGTTCCGCGCCGAGCGCAACCAGCACGTCGTCGTCCTGTTCGACAACGGCCGCGTCATGGCCGGTCGCGTCGCCGGGGTGCCGCGGGCGGAGTTCGCCATGGACGCCGCCCTGCTCGTCACCACCGTCGCCACCCGCCTCGGCGACCGGTGCGGTCTGCTCGCCTTCGACCGGACCGTGCGCAGCGTCGTGCCGCCCGCGCACGGGCGGGACCAGGTCGGCCGGGTGACCGACGCGCTCTACGAGCTCGAGCCGGTGCTGGCCGAGAGCGACTACCGGGGGGCGTTCCACCAGACGCTGGCCCGGTTCCGGAAGCGATCGCTCATCGTGCTGCTGACCGACCTCGTCGAGCAGGCGGTGGGGGAGTCGCTCCTGCCGGCGCTGCCCGTGCTGACCCGGTCGCACCTGCTGCTGGTCGGCGCCATCCAGGACCCCCAGGTGCGGGCGTGGGCCGACGGTCCGGTGACCGACGTGGAGGGCGCCTACCGCCAGGCCGCCGCCGCCCGGACGCTGCGAGCCCGGGAGCGGGCTGCGGCGCGGCTGCGGGCCGCCGGCGCCACGGTGGTCGACGTCCCGCCGGAGCGGCTCGCGTCCGAGCTCGGCGACGCCTACCTGGAGATGAAGGCGGCCGGCCGGCTCTGAGCCCTGTGGGATCCTTCCACCATGAGCAGGCTCTTCGAGGAGATCGACCGGCGCGACACCCCGATCGGCGAGATCAGCGTCCGGCGCCGCCTCGAGCCCACGCTCCAGATCGACGTCTACGAGGTGAAGCTCGGCGACGAGCACCTCATGTCGAGCGTGTTCACGGTCGCGGAGGAGGAGCTGGCCCGGCTCGGCCTGGCTGCCGTCGACCGCTCGTGCGGGCCGGAGGGGCTCGACGTCGCCGTCGGCGGGCTCGGCCTCGGCTACACGGCGCGGGCGGCCCTGGAGGACGACCGGGTCCGCTCGCTGCACGTCGTCGAGAAGCTCGCCGCCGTGATCGAGTGGCAGCAGGAGGCGATCCTCCCGGACGCCGAGCAGCTCACCGGCGACCCTCGCACCCGGCTGGTGGAGGCCGACTTCTTCGCCTGCGTCGCCGACGGGACGCCGTTCGGCCCGGACGAGCCGGAGCGGTTCCACGCCGTGCTGCTCGACGTCGACCACACGCCCCGCCACGTGCTCCACCCCAGCCACGCCGCCTTCTACGAGCCCGCCGGCCTCGCCCGCATGGCCGAGCGCATCCACCCCGGCGGCGTCTTCGCCCTGTGGTCCGACGACCCGCCCGACGACGCGTTCGTGGACGGTGCGACGCAGGTGTTCGCCACGGTCGCCGCCCACGAGGTGTGGTTCCCCAACTTCCACACGGGCGGCGAGGCCATGAACACCGTCTACGTCGCGACGGTGGAGCCGGCCCGCCCGAGCCGCACGACGTAGGTGATGAAGGCGACCTCCACGAGGACGCCGATGCCCACCCGCACGATCGTCGGCAGCGGCGAGCCGGTGACGAAGCCCTCGATGAGCCCGGCCACCACGAACGCACCGACGAGGCCGAGCACGACGACCACCGCCTGGCGGCCCTCCTCGGTGAGCGCCTGCATGCGGGGGCGGTCGCCCGGGTCGATGAGGGTCCACCCCAGCCGCAGGCCGGCGGCGCCGGCGACGATGACGGCGCTGATCTCGAGCAGACCGTGGGGCAGGATCAGGCCCCAGAAGCGATCCCACTCCCCGACGGCGTGGAAGAGGCCGCCGGCCACGCCGACGTTGGCTCCGTTGAAGGCGAGGATGCCTGCCGTCGGGACGCAGGCGAGGATGCCGATGGCGAACGCCGTGATCGACACCTGGATGTTGTTGAACGTGACCTCGGCGGCGAACTGGCTCGCCGGCTCGGACGAGTAGTACGCCGCGAAGTCCTCCTCGACGTACGCGGCCCGCACCGCCTCCGGCGCCGAGGCGTCGAGGGCGGCGTCGCTGCTGGCGATCCACGCCCCGACGGCGAACGCCGGCAGGAGGGTGAGCAGGGCGGCGGCGAGCACGAAGTGGCGGATCCGCCAGATCGCGACCGGGAAGGTGGCCAGGACGAAGTCGCGCACGGCGGTGCGGGCCGACGAGCGCGCGCCGTAGATGACGGCGTTGGCATCGGCGACGGTGCGGGTGAGCAGCGCGGTGAGCGACGGGTCGGCGTACGCCACCCGGGCGTGGGACAGGTGGCCCGACACCCGCTGGTAGAGCTGGACCAGCTCCTCGAGCTCGGCCGGCTCCAGGCGCTGCGGGCCGCGGCGGCCACGGCGGGCCAGGTGGGCGAGGCGGTCCCAGGCCGGTCGGTGCTCGGTGATGTAGCGGTCCAGGTCCACAGGTGGCCGGTACCGTACCGAGGCGTGACGATGACCCCGCCGGCACCTGCGGCGCGTGGCGTCGGCCCGGCGGCGGAGGGCATCGTCACCCCCGAGGCGGTGCTGCTCGAGTTCGCCGTCGCCGGCCTCGGCAGCCGCTCGCTGGCGTTCCTCGTCGACCTCGGCATCCGGGCCGCGCTCCTGTGGGTCGTGTTCCTCGGCACCGCCGCCGGCGGGGTCGCCTTCGACGAGACCGTGCTGGTCGTGGTGTCCATCGCGGCCGCCTTCGCTGCGCTGCTCGTCTACCCGGCGCTCACCGAGACGGTGTGGAACGGGCGCACCCCCGGGAAGATGGCGATGGGCCTGCGGGTGGTCACCATCGAGGGTGCGCCCGTGCGGTTCCGCCACGCCGCCATCCGCTCGGCGCTCGGCCTGGTCGACTTCCTCCTCGGCGCCGGCACCCTGGCGATCCTGAGCGCGCTCGCCACCCGCCAGAGCCAGCGCCTCGGCGACCTGGCTGCGGGCACCATCGTCATCCGCGAGCGCCAGGTGCGGGGCGACTCCCAGCCGGTCGCCTTCTCGCCGCCGCCGGGCTGGGAGGCCTACACCGCCTCGCTCGACGCGTCGCGCCTGTCCGGCGAGGGCTACGTGCTGGTCCGGTCCTTCCTGCTGCGGGTGCACGAGCTCGACCCGGCCGCCCGCCGCGAGCGGGCGGCGTCGCTGGCCACCCGGGTCGCGGCCACGATGGACGTCCCGTGGCACCCGGGCACCGATCCCGAGGCGTT
>JAKFET010000268.1:0-8906 GCA_036675575.1 Acidimicrobiaceae bacterium | reverse complement strand
GCACCTTCGTGAACCTCGACATGGAGGAGTACCACGACCTCGAGCTGACCATGGCTGCGTTCCGCTGCGTGCTCGACGAGGACGAGTTCCTCCCGGTCGAGGCGGGCATCGTGCTGCAGGCGTACCTGCCCGACGCGCTCGGCGCGCTGCAGCGGCTCGTCACCTGGGCGGGCGAGCGCCAGGCGCGTGGCGGCGCCGACATCAAGATCCGCCTCGTCAAGGGCGCCAACCTGGCGATGGAGCGGGTCGATGCGGCCATGCACGGCTGGGAGCAGGCGCCGCACCCGACCAAGGCAGACACCGACGCCAGCTACAAGCGCTGCCTGGACTGGGCGCTGGAGCCCGACCGCCTGCGCGCCGTGCGCATCGGCGTGGGCAGCCACAACCTGTTCGACATCGCATGGGCCGTCCTGCTGGCCGAGCGGCGCGGGGTCTCGCACCGGGTCGGCATCGAGATGCTGGAGGGCATGGCGCCGGCGCAGGCCCGCGTGATCCGGGACGAGCTCGGATCGCTGCTGCTCTACACGCCGGTGGTCGACCCGGACGACTTCGACGTCGCCATCTCGTACCTGTTCCGCCGGCTCGAGGAGAACGCCGCCGCCGGGAACTTCCTGCGGGCGCTGGTCGACCTCGCCCCGGGGTCGCCGGCGTTCGTGGCGCAGGCGGCCGACTTCCGGCGAGCGGTCGCCCACCGCCTCGACGTCCCCACGGCGCCTCGCCGCACCCTCGACCGGTCGGAACCCCCGGCGCCCGTCGGGCTCGCACCCTTCGCCAACGACCCCGAGTCCGACCCCGCCGTGGCCGGCACCCGGGCCTGGGCGCTCGAGCACCTCGCCCGGCGACCCGACCCCGTGGGGACGCCGACCGTCACCGACGCGGCCGACGTCGACGAGCGCCTCCGGCGGGCGCGGCGGGCGCAGCGCGAGTGGTGGGCCCAGCCGGCCGAGCACCGTCGGTCCGTGCTGCGAGCCGTGGGCGACGAGCTGGCCCGGCGGCGCGGCGACCTGCTGACCGTGATGGTGCACGAGGGCCGCAAGACCGTCGGCCAGGCCGACCCGGAGATCTGCGAGGCGATCGACTTCGCCCGCTACTACGCCGACCGCTCCGATCTCGCCCACCCGACCGGGCTGCGCCGCGAGCACGCCCGCTTCGAGCCCCTCGGCGTGGTGGCCGTCGTCCCGCCGTGGAACTTCCCGGTGGCCATCCCTGCGGGCGGCATGTTCGCCGCCCTCGCCGCCGGGAACGCCGTGCTGGCCAAGCCCGCCCCCGAGGTGCCCCGGTGCACCGAGCTGGTGGTGGAGATCGCCCACCGCGCCGGCGTGCCCCCCGACCTCCTGCAGCACGTCCCGGTGCCCGAGGACGAGGTCGGGCGCCACCTGCTCACCGGCGTCGACGGGGTGGTCCTCACCGGCGGCACGGACACCGCCGACCTGTTCCGGTCGTGGGACCCGGGGCTGCGCCTCTTCGCCGAGACCTCCGGCAAGAACGCGATGGTGATCAGCCCGAACGCCGACCTCGACCTCGCCGTCGCCGACGTGGTCGCCTCCGCCTTCGGCCACGCCGGCCAGAAGTGCTCGGCGGCGAGCCTCGCCATCTGCATCGGCGACGTCTACGACAGCGTCCGCTTCCGGCGCCAGCTCGTCGACGCGGTCGAGAGCCTCGACGTCGGCCCGCCCGACGCGCCCACCACCGCCATGGGTCCGCTGATCGGCGAACCCAACCCTCGCCTGGCCGAGGCGTTCCGCGCGCTCGCCCCCGGTGAGGAGTGGCTGGTCGAACCCCGGCCGCTCGACGACACCGGCGCGCTCTGGTCGCCCGGGGTCCGCATCGGCGTGCAGCGAGGCTCCTGGTTCCACCGCACGGAGTGCTTCGGGCCGGTGCTCGGGCTCATCCGCGCCGAGGACCTCGACGACGCCATCGCCATCCAGAACGACTCCGAGCTCGGGCTCACCGGGGGCCTCCACTCGCTCGACCCGGAGGAGGTCGAGCGCTGGGTCGACGCCGTCGAGGTCGGCAACGCCTACGTCAACCGCACGATCACCGGAGCCATCGTGCGCCGCCAGCCCTTCGGCGGGTGGAAGGGGTCCAGCGTCGGGCCCGGGGCGAAGGCCGGCGGTCCGGGCTACGTCGTCCAGCTCGGCACGTGGCACCCGGACGGCCGGCTCGACCGGGCGACCTGGGAGGCGAGCGACCGGCGGTGGTGGGACGAGGTGTACGGCGTGGGCCACGACCCGACCGGCCTCTTCTGCGAGTCCAACGTGCTGCGGTACCGCCCACTCCCCCGGGTCGCCCTGCGCGTCGGGCCCGGTGCCGACGACGCCGCCGTCGAGCGGGTGCGCCACGCGGCGACGACGTGCGGGGCGCCCCTCGTCGAGTCGCACCACGGCGCCGAGTCCGACACGGCCTTCGCCGCCCGGCTCGCCGGGCTCGGCGTCGAGCGGGTGCGGGCGCTGGGTGCCGTGGCCCCAGGGGTCCGCCAGGCAGCGGCGGACGGCCGCATCCACCTCGACGACGACCCGGTCACCGCCGACGGCGGCGTCGAGCTGCAGCGGTACCTGCGCGAGCAGGTCGTCACCCGCACGCTGCACCGCTTCGGCAACCTCGTGCAGCTGGGGCCGACCACCCGCTGACCGCAAGGCACGAGCGAACCGATCGGTCCCCACGTTCCACTGGGAGGCACGAACGAACCGATCGGTTCGCTCGTCCTAGACGACCAGCAGGCCGCCGATCCCGAGGAGGACGAGGCCGCTGATCCGGGTGACGACGGTGCGGGGACCGTCGCCCATCCGGCGGGCGATCGAGCCGGCCGCCACGGCCAGGCCGCTGTGCCAGAACGCCGAGGCCAGCACGAGGCCGAGGCCGAACACGGCCATGGCCGCCGGCGATCGCAGCGACGTCGGCAGGGCGAGGGCGACGCCGGCCCACGCCACCAGCGACAGCGGGTTCACGATGGTCATCACGGCCAGCGTGCGGGTCGGGCGCCGGATGGCGGCGACGGCCTCGCGGGCCCGGTCCGACGCCACGATGGTCGACACGGCGAGCGCCACCAGCGCCAGTCCCATCACCACCTCGAAGGACCGGACGATCGTGGGGTCGAGCGAGACGAGGAAGCCCGCGCTGGCGAGGGCCACGGGCATGGTGAGCGAGTCGGCGAGCACGACCCCGCCGGCCCCGGCGAGCGCGGCTCGGCGGCCCTGCTCGGCACCGAGGCCGAAGAGGGCGAGCGAGACCGGACCGATGGGGGCGACGAGGGCGAGGCCGGTGAGGAACCCGACGAGGAAGATCATGGACGTCAGGATGGCGGCAGAAGCGGTGCACGGCTTGCCGAACCTGCTGCACCAGCGCAGAATCGAACGTAGGATCTGCGCCCATGGATGCGATCGACCGCAAGATCATCAGTCTGCTCATCGAAGACGGCCGGCTGTCGGTCACCGAGCTGGCCGACGAGGTCCACCTGAGCCTCTCGGCCGCCTCGCAGCGGTTGCGCCGCCTGCGCCAGGCCGGGGCCATCGAGCGCTTCACGATCCGCCTCGACAGCGAGGCGGTGGGCCGCCCCATCGACGCCCTGGTTGACCTGCAGCTCACCCCGGGGGCGCCGTGGTCGGGCATCGACGACGCCCTCCGGGAGAACCCGGAGGTGGTCGACGCCGTCCACGTCACCGGCGGCTTCGACTACCAGATCCGGGTCCGCACCCGGACGATCGGCGAGCTCGACCAGCTCCTGCAGGGCCTCAAGGAGCGCCTCGGCGTCCGGGAGACGTCGACCCGGGTCGTGCTGCACACGGTGGAGGGCTTCCCGCGCGAGCCCGCCGTGTGAGCCATCAACTGGAAACGGGCGTGACCAGCAGTACCATCCCCTGGGTGTCGAACGAAGCGACCACCCGCACCCCGTCGCGCTGGAACGGCCTGTCGACGGAGGAGCGCCAGCGCGAGCGGCGGAACCTGCTCATCGAGGCCGCCTTCGAGCTGCTCGCGACGGAGGGCATGGCGGGCACCACCGTGCGGGCGGTGTGCTCCCAGGCGCGCCTCAACCCCCGCTACTTCTACGAGAGCTTCACCGACCTCGACGAGCTGCTGGTTGCCGTCTACGACGACGTGTATCGCCAGCTGCAGCGCCGCTCGGCCGAGGCCGTCTCGGCCGCGGTCGACGACGCCGGCGCCATGCGGGCCTCGGTGGAGGCCACCGTGCGCTTCATCGACGAGGACCCCCGACGTGGCCGGATCCTCTACAGCGAGGCCCTCGGCAACGAGGCCCTCAACCTGCGCCGGGTCCGCACCGGCGCCGCCCTGGTGGAGCTGGTGCTCCAGGACAACTCCCGCCGCGACGTCGGCGCCCAGGACGAGCACATCGGCCGCCTGGGCGCCGCCGTGCTGGTCGGCGGGTTCTCCGAGCTGCTGGTGGCCTGGATCGGCGGGCGCATCGACCTCACGGTCGAGCAGCTGATCGACGACGCCACCGAGGTGTTCCTCGCCGTGTGGGACGCCACCCGCCGGCTCCACGCCGTCCAGTAGCTCCTCAGGTCGCGGCGTCGGCCAGGTCGTGGGGTCCGGCGGCCGGGTAGCCCTTGGCGTCGCGCACCGCGGCGCCCCAGCCGGCGAGCGTGGCCGTGAGGACCTCGACGTCGTCGCCGAGCGGCTCGACGAAGGGTCGGCACTGGCGGTCCGTGGCCCGCTCGATCTCCTCGCGGAAGGCCCGGCCCTCGTCGGTGAGCTGGCGGTCGGCGAGCAGGCCCCGGGCCTCCAGTGCACCCTCGGCGGCGTCGTACTGCTCGTCGCTCCACATGCGGGTGCGCGAGTACGACCGGGCGGGCAGGCCCCAGTACAGCTCGCTCACGACACCGATCTGGCAGGCGTCGAGTCCGGCCGACGTCCAGGCGGCGATGTGGGCGTCGCCCCGGTACTCGCGCAACCGGTCGGCGAGGCGCCAGGCGTCGGCGAGGGGATCGTCGAAGCGGTCGAGGGCGGCGAGGCCGGCGTACAGCGGCTTGCCGTAGGGCTCGAGGTCGGCACCGGCCCGCTCGAGCAGGGTCCGGGCCTCGTCGACCCCCTCGGGGCGGTCGCCGAGCACGCGACGCAGCTGGGCGATGGCGCCGTCGTCGCGGGCCTGGCAGATGGTGGGGGCGTCGGTCTTCTCCCAACCCTTGTCCACGATGCGCTCGACCATCACGTGGTTGAACACCCCGAAGGCGGCGGCGATGACCGAGCCGGGCACCTGACCCATCACCGACCCGCGGCTGCAGAAGTAGGACTCCATCTCCGGGCCGGCCACGCCGTTGAAGTCCCCCGGGCTGGGGCCGAACCCGAGGGCGACGTAGTTGGCGTGGCACTCAGGCGAGAAGTACACCTGCCCGGCGACGGGTTCGATGGCCGAGGCGAGTGCCCTCGCTCGGCTCGACAGCTGCTGATCGTCCACGTGGTCCCCCTGGAGGCGCTTTGGCTACAAGTGTTGCCAGCATGCCATGCGGGGCGGCGAGCGGTCGGCGTGGGGCGGGTGGGGATCGAACCCACGACCAAGGCATTATGAGTGCCGCGCTCTGACCACTGAGCTACCGCCCCGGGGACCGGCGACCGTACCCCGCGTCGCACGGCGGGCCGGTCCGCCGCAGACCCCTCAGCAGGCCACGGTGGTGGAGCCGACCCGGGCCAGGCCGGCGAGGTCGCCCTCGCGGTACTCCTCGAACCGGGGCTGCTCCGGCAGCGCGTAGTAGTCGTGCATGAGCTGGGCCGGGTCCGGCACGTGGTCGAGGCCGGCGATGTGGCCGAGCTCGTGCATGAGCGTGGTCGCCACCAGGGGCGTGACCCGGCCGCCCTGGTCGCCGACCAGCCGCTGGGCGTTGAGGCTCACGATGCCGGACAGGAGGTGGGTGCGCCCGGTGAGGGGATCGCGGTCCGGCTTGACGACCGCCCAGGCGGACGCCCGGTCGTCCGGTGCCGGCGCGGTCATGAACGACACGGTGACCACGCCGACGACGGAGCGTCGGGTGTGCTGGTCGGCGGCGCGGAAGTCGGTCGGCCCGACGTGGACCCAGTCCTGGTCGGTGGCCTCGGAGATCTCGTCGAGGGCGTGCTCGAGCATGTCGATGAAGGCCGCCTGCTGGCCCGCCGGGATGCCGGCCGGGTTGGCGACCACGTAGACGGTGCGACAGCGCGGCCAGGACAGCGGGACCCCCGGGCCGCCCCCGTCGGGGTACAGGTAGACGTAGCTGCCCGCGGATGCGCTCGGCGCCGGTCGGGCCGGCCCCCGGAAGTCAGGCTGACCGAAGGGGCCGGCGCCGACCTTGTGCCCGAACTCCACCGAGTCCGAGAAGTAGAGCATCAGGTGGCCGCGCAGCATGCCGGCGCGGAGCTGGCCGAGCCAGTAGGCCCGCCCCTCCGGCTCGGCCGCCCGGCCGAGCACGTTGCGGTACACGAGGTCGACGAAGGGTCCGTCGGCGAGGGCGCCGTAGCGCTGGCGGAACTCCTCGGAGCGGGCGAACTCCTCGGCGATCGACCCGATCGGGTACCGCCAGTAGCGGGCCTGGTTGATCCAGTAGGTGATGCCGTCGCCGTCAGGCTCACGGAGGAAGAACGCCCGGTACAGCCGGTAGATCGTGCCGTCGATGCCGTCGATGGAACCGTCGTAGGCGACGTCTGCGGCGCGCTCGGGCTCGGCGGCGCCGGCCTGGGTGGGGGCCGCGACGGTGCCGAGCGGACCGGCCAGCGAGGCGACCACCACGAGCGCGGCCACGAGGCGTCCCGGCCGGGACCGGAGCGAGGCGCCCAGCACGTCGTGCACCGGATGATCATGCACGATCGGGGACCGCGCTCGGTGGTCGGACCGATGAACACGCTTCTGGGTCTACTGGTTCTGGACGCTCGCGGCCGGGGTATGGGGTCGGCCAGGTGGGGAAGACCTGAGCCCAGGAGGCCCCGATGTCCACCATGCCGACCATGCCCCCGGTCACCGACGGGGACGCGGTGATCGACCTCGCCCACCTCGACGAGCTGGTCGAGACGCGCCACGCCCTGCGCTTCAGCGACGAGCACATCGTCGAGTGGCTCCGCACCTCCGGAGGCACGCTCGCCGAGCGGATCATGAAGACCGCCGCGGCCGACCTCATCGAAGGTCGTCGACCCCCGACCTGACGTCGTCCTCCCCGCGGCGCAGAGCGCGACAGGCCGGCCGCCGAGCGGCCGGCCCGTCCGCGCCCGGGGTCAGGAGCGGAGCCACTCCGTGGCGCTCTGCAGCGTCGCCACGGGCTCGACCAGCACGTCGCTGCCGGCCAGACCGGCCAGCTCGTGCGCGCCCTCGCAGGCCTGGCCGCACCCGTTGGCGTCGAGCGCACGGAAGCGCCGGCGGGCCTCGTCGATCGTCTCGTAGAGCGTCACGGTGAAGATGTCGCAGCGGGCGAGCACGGCGAAGGCCCCGTCACCGACGATGTAGGCCGCTTCGGGCCAGGTGCACTCGGCGAGCGACTGGTGGCCGCGGTGCGTCCGTCCGCACCCGTGCGGGACCTCGATGTGCATGCCCACCTCCGTCCGGCCGGCCGGTCGGCGCGGCGACAGCCGATGCTTCGCCCCCCGACCGCCGATCCCCTACCCAGCGTGCGGAGGACCGCACGCCGACCGGGCCGGCGATCTCGCAGGCGAACCGGGCGCACCGGCTCGAGCGTGGAGAAGAGCTCCGGGGGTGGGGATCGAACCCACGACAACACGATTAACAGTCGCGTGCTCTGCCAGCTGAGCTACCCCGGAAGGTCCGCCGACGATACCAACTGGCCCCGGGCCGGAAGAACCTGGTGGCGCCGGAGCCGGAGGACGTGACCGATCCGCGACGGTCCTACGACTCGAGGTAGTCGCGCAGCTTCTGGGAGCGGTGCGGGTGGCGGAGCTTGGCCAGCGTCTTGGACTCGATCTGGCGGATCCGCTCGCGAGTGACGCCGAACTCCTGCCCGACCTGCTCGAGCGTGCGGGCCTGACCGTCCTCGAGGCCGAACCGGAGCCGCATCACGGCCTGCTCGCGCTCGTTCAGCTCCTCGAGCGCCTCGAGCACCGCCTGGTTCAGCAGGGTCTTGGTGGCGGCCTCGGCGGGCGCGTCGGCGTTCACGTCGCCGATGAAGTCGGCGAGGTTCGAGTCGTCCTCCTCCCCCACCGGCGAGTCGAGGGACAGCGGGTCCAGCGAGATCTGCATGATCTCGCGCACCCGCTCGGCGGTGAGGTCGGCCCGCTCGGCCAGCTCCTCCACGGTGGGCTCCCGCTCGAGCTCCATGAGCATCGAGCGCTGGATGCGGTGGACCTTGTTGATGGACTCGACCATGTGGACGGGGATGCGGATGGTCCGGGCCTGGTCGGCGATGGCCCGGGTGATCGCCTGACGGATCCACCACGTGGCGTAGGTGGAGAACTTGAAGCCCTTCGTGTAGTCGAACTTCTGCACGGCCCGCATCAGGCCGAGGTTGCCCTCCTGGATCAGGTCGAGCAGCTGCATGCCCCGGCCGACGTAGCGCTTGGCGATGGACACGACGAGGCGGAGGTTGGCCTGGATGAGCTCGTCGGTGGCCCGGTCGCCGTCCTTGGCGGCCCGCTGCAGCTTGCGCCGCTCCTCGAACGGGAGCGACTCCAGCTCGGCAGCCACCGCGAGGTCGGCGAGGCGGCTGGCCGCGCCGGCGCCCGCCTCGATGCGCTTGGCGATCGAGACCTCCTCGGCGGCGTTGAGCAGGGGCACCCGGCCGATCTCGCGCAGGTACAGGCGCACCGAGTCGCTGCTGCCGCCGGCCTGGGGCTTGACCGCCTTGAGGTTGCGCGACGCCACCCGGCGCCGGCGGGCGCGGGCGACCTCGTCGGCGGGCGACAGCTCGGCGGGTGGTGGCTCGTGGCCGACCACCTCGTCGTCGAGGTGGACGTCCTCGTCGAGGTGCACCCCGGCC
>JAKFET010000273.1:0-9118 GCA_036675575.1 Acidimicrobiaceae bacterium | reverse complement strand
GCCGTCATCGTCGAGGCCGTCCGGACCCCGGTGGGTCGTCGCAACGGCCTCCTCGCCGGGCTGCACCCGACGGAGCTGCTCGGAGCCGCGCAGACGGCGCTGCTCGAGCGTGCCGGCATCGACCCGGCCGTGGTGGGCCAGGTGATCGGCGGGTGCGTCACCCAGGCCGGCGAGCAGTCCAACAACGTCACCCGCAACGCCTGGCTGCACGCGGGCCTGCCGTGGACCACCGCCTGCACGACCGTCGACTGTGCGTGCGGCTCGTCGCAGCAGGCCATCCACCTCGTGGCCGGCCTGATTGCCTCCGGCTCGATCGATGCCGGCATCGGCTGCGGCGTGGAGGCCATGAGCCGCGTGTTCCTCGGCGCCGCGGTCGCGCCGGGCACCGGCATGCCCGTCCCCGACTCCTGGAGCCTCGACCTGCCGGACCAGTTCACCGCCGCCGAGCGCATCGCCCAGCGCCGCGGCATCACCCGTGAGCAGGCCGACGCGCTCGGCCTCGCCTCGCAGCGCAAGGCAGCCGTGGCGTGGGCGGAGGGACGCTTCGACAGCCAGGTCGTCCCCGTGACGGCTCCGATCCTTGGCGAGGGCGGACCGACGGGCGAGACCGTGGTCGTCGCCCGCGACCAGGGCCTGCGCGAGACCAGTGCCGAAGCGCTGGCCCGGCTGAACCCTGTCGTGCCCGGCGGCATCCACACGGCCGGCAACTCCTCGCAGATCAGCGACGGCGCGGCCGCGGTCCTGCTGATGAGCCGCGAGCGCGCCGAGGCCGAGGGACTGCGTCCGCGGGCACGGATCGTGGCGTCGGCCATGGTCGGCTCCGAGCCCTACTACCACCTCGACGGGCCCGTTCAGGCCACCGAGCACGTGCTCGACCGCGCCGGCATGAAACTGGGTGACATCGACCTCGTCGAGATCAACGAGGCGTTCGCGTCCGTCGTCCTGTCCTGGGCGCAGGTCCACGACGCCGACATGGACAAGGTCAACGTCAACGGCGGTGCCATAGCCCTCGGGCACGCGGTCGGCTCGACGGGTGCCCGACTCGTGACCCAGGCCCTCAACGAGCTCGAGCGGCGCGACGCCTCGACGGCGCTCGTCACCATGTGTGCCGGCGGCGCCCTGTCGACCGCCACGATCATCGAACGGATCTGAGCGATGCCCCTCCCCACCAGCGTCGGCACCCTCGGCACGACCGAGGAGCACCGCGACCTGCGCGACGCCGTACGCGCGTTCGTCAAGCGCCACGTCACCGAGACGGTCGTGCGTGGCGCGGTCGAGGCCAAGGCCGAGCAGCTGCCGGGCTTCTGGTCGGTGCTCGCCGACGAGGGCCTCCTGGCGCTGCACGTCCCCGAGCAGCACGGTGGCGCCGGTGCGACGCTGCTGGAGACGGCGGTGGTCCTCGAGGAGCTCGGCCGCGCGATGGCGCCCGGCCCGCTGCTGCCGACGGTGATCGCGAGCGCCGTGCTCGACCGGGCCGGCCACACGGCGCTCCTCCCGACTCTGGCCGACGGCACGACGCCGGCAGCGCTCGCCCTCGAGCCGGGCAGCCTGACCGCGACCCGTGACGCCGACGGCAACCTCGAGGTCCGGGGCGAGTCGGCGCCGGCACTGGGCGCTCAGGTCGCGGAGGTGTTCGTCCTCCCGGTCGCCACGGATGCCGCCACCGCCTGGGTCGTCGTACGACGTGACGCGGTGGAGCGCGACGAGGACCGCTCGAGCCACGACCTCACCCGGCGGCTCGGCAAGGTGCGGCTGGACGGCGTGGTCCCTGCCGCCGACGTCCTCGGCGTCGACCCACAGCTTCCGCTCGACCTGGCGGCGACCCTCTTCGCTGCCGAGGCCTCGGGACTCGCCGACTGGGCGACCTGGACCGCCGCGGAGTACGCCCGGGTCCGGGAGCAGTTCGGTCGGCCGATCGGACAGTTCCAGGGAGTCAAGCACCGCAGCGCCTGGATGCTCGCCGTGGCCGAGCAGGCCCGCGTGTGTGCCTGGGACGCCGCACGCGCGCAGGCTCCCGGCACCCTCGAGGATCCCCGCGAGGCGTCACTGGCGGCAGCGGTGGCGGCTGCGGTCAGCGTCGAGGCGGCCTTCCGCACGGCCAAGGACTGCATCAACACCCTCGGCGGCATCGGCTTCACGTGGGAGCACGACGCCAGCCTCTACCTGCGCCGGGCGCAGAGCCTGCGGCTGCTGCTCGGGTCGACCGCGACCTGGCAGCAGCGCGTCGCCGAGCTGACCCTGGCCGGTGTGCGGCGCGAGCTCGCGCTGGAGCTGCCGCCCGAGGCCGAGCAGGTCCGTGCCGAGGTGCGCGCCGAGCTGCAGGAGACAGCCAGCCTCGACGGGGCCGGGCGCACGCGCCACCTCGCCGAGCACGGCTTCACGTCCCCGCACCTCCCGGCACCGTGGGGCAGGGCCGCCGACGCGGTGGCGCAGCTCGTCATCGCCGAGGAGCTGCGGGCTGCGGGACTCAAGCCGCACGACATGGTGATCGGCAACTGGGTGGTCCCCACCCTCGTCGAGCACGGCAGCCCGGAGCAGCTCGACCGCTTCGTGCCGCCGAGCCTGCGCGGCGACCTCGTCTGGTGCCAGCTCTTCAGCGAGCCCGGCGCCGGGTCCGACCTGGCCGGCCTGCGCACCCGCGCCGAGAAGGTCGAGGGAGGGTGGCGGGTGAACGGCCAGAAGGTCTGGACGTCCATGGCCCGCGGGGCCGACTTCGGCATCCTGCTCGCCCGCACCGACCAGGACGCCCCGAAGCACAAGGGCTTGTCCTACTTCCTGCTCGACATGTCCTCGCCCGGCATCGACATCAGGCCGTTGCGCGAGCTCACTGGCGAGGCCCTCTTCAACGAAGTGTTCCTCGACGACGTCTTCGTGCCCGACGACATGCTGGTGGCCGGGCCCGGTGACGGCTGGAGGCTGGCCCGCACGACCCTGGCCAACGAGCGCGTCGCGCTGTCCAGCGGATCCTCGCTGGGCGCGGGCGGCGAGGCGCTCCTGGCCGCCGCGCAGGGCGGGGCCCCGCTCGACGGCCACCGTCTCGCCCAGCTCGGCAAGATCCTCTGTGACGCCCAGTCCCTCGGCCTCTTCGGCCTGCGCACCGCCATCCGCCAGGTCGCGGGCGGTCAGCCCGGGGCAGAGTCGAGCGTCGCCAAGCTGCTGGGCGTCGCCCACACCCAGGAGGTCTGGGAGTCCGCGACCGAGTGGCAGGGCGCGGACGCGTTGTACGACGCGGCCGACCGGGGCACCGCCACCTGGTGGTTCCTCAACGGACGCTGTCTCTCGATCGCGGGCGGTACGACCGACGTCCAGCTCAATATCATCGGCGAGCGCATCCTCGGCCTGCCGCGCGATCCCGAACCGACCCCGAAAGGCTGATCCGTGCCGATCGATCCCGACCAGGCGCTGAGCGCCGAGCCGACCTCGCGTGACATCGCCTGGACGAGCCGCGACGTCCTGCTCTACCACCTGTCGCTGGGGGCCGGGCGGCACGCCGACCGTGACCCGGAGCTGCAGTGGACCTTCGAGCGCGACCTCCAGGTGCTGCCGACCTTCGCGATGGTCGCCGGCCAGGGACCGTCGGCGGGTGACCGACCAGCCGCAGGTCTCTCTCTT
This sequence comes from Acidimicrobiaceae bacterium, assembly GCA_036675575.1. Lineage (GTDB taxonomy): Bacteria > Actinomycetota > Acidimicrobiia > Acidimicrobiales > Salinilacustritrichaceae > Salinilacustrithrix. Next base: position 5,506 of record JAKFET010000273.1, on the reverse strand, counting down.
CCCGGCATCGACATCGACCTGAGTCGGATCCTGCACGCGGGGCAGTCGCTCGAGGTGCACCGGCCCCTGCCGCCGGCGGGCACGGCTTCGGTCACCTCGCGCGTCGCCGAGGTCTGGGACAAGGGCAGGGCCGCAGTCGTCGTGCTGGAGACCGCTGCCGCCGGTCCCGACGGTGAACCGCTGTGGACCACCCGGATGCAGCTCTGGGCGCGAGGGGAGGGTGGCTTCGACGGTGCGTCGGGGCCCGAGGATTCGTGGTCCCGGCCTGAGCGCGCTCCCGACCACGTGCTGGAGACCACGACCGATCCCGACCAGGCGCTCCTCTATCGCCTCAACGGCGACCTCAACCCGCTGCACGTCGATCCCGGGTTCGCTGCCCTGGTCGGCTTCGACCGGCCGATCCTGCACGGCCTTGCGACCTACGGACTCGTGGCCAAGGCCCTGGTCGACGAGCTCCTCGACTCCGACGCCACTCGACTGGCCCGCCTGTCGGTGCGCTTCGCCGGACCGCTGTTCCCCGGCGAGACCCTGCGCACCTCGATATGGCGCGAGGGCGACCGGTTCGTCCTGCAGGCCGACTGTGCAGAGCGCGACGGTGCCGCCGTCCTGACCCACGCGATCGCGGAGGTGCACCCGTGACCGAGGCCGCTCGCCCGACCGAGCTGACCGCGACGCCCAACAACGAGGGGGTCGACGCGGCCGTCGCCGCGGCCCGTCGAGTCGTTGCCGCGCTGCTCCACGCCGGTGACCGCAGCCCCGTCGAGATGGCCGCCGTGGCTGCCCAGCTCGACGCCGTGGCGGGACACCTCGAGATCCACGCCCCCAGCCGCGAAGAGCGCCTCGTCGACATGTGGGCGGGCGAGGGCGTGACCCGCCACGACCCCGTGACCGGTCCGGAGAACGCAGTCGCCCCGCCGCTTAACCTGGTCGGTCGTGAGGACGGCTCGATCGTGGGCCGCGTCGTGCTCGGGCTGCCCTACCAGGGTCCGCCCGGCTGCGTGCACGGCGGGATCTCGGCGCTGCTGCTCGACCACACGCTGGGCGTCGCCAACCACTGGGCGGGTGAGTCGGGGATGACCGGCACCCTGACCCTGCGCTACCACCGGCCGACGCCGCTCTTCGAGGAGCTCGTCGTCACCGCACGGCAGGTGTCCGTCGAGGGACGCAAGATCCGCACCACCGGCGAGATCACCGCCGGTGGGGAGGTCTGCGTCTCCGCGGACGGGATCTTCATCAACGCCCACCTGCCCCGTCCCCGTTGAGGAGAGAGATGTCGTCACACACGCACCCCTGGGAGGGTCGTCAGCTCGGTGAGCGCACCATGGCCTACGACGAGCGCGACGCGATCCTCTACGCCCTGGCCGTGGGCGCGCCTGCCGACCGGCTGGACCTGGTGTTCGAGGACCGGTTGCGGGTGCTGCCGACCTTCGCGCTCACCTTGGCCCAGTGGGCCCCCGACGCGCTTGGCTCGGCCGGGGCCTTCGACACCACCACCGCCGTGCACGGCTCCCAGCGCCTCGAAGTGCTCGGCCCTCTGCCGCGTTCGGGGACGCTCGACCTGACCGCCCGGGTGGACCGCGTGTGGGACAAGGGGGCGGCCGCGATCTTCGACGTGGTCGTGGAGAGCGAGCTCTTCCGCGCCACCTGGGCCATCTTCGCGCCCGGCTGCGGCGGGTTCGGGGGAGAGCGGGGGGCCTCCGCGTCGGCGCAGGACGAGCGCCCCCCGACGTCGACCCTCACCGTGCCCACGGCCCCCAACCAGGCCGCGCTCTACCGCCTCCTCGGCGACCGCCACCACATGCACGTCGACCCGGAGGCGGCCCAGGCAGCCGGGCAGCCCCGCCCGTTCCTGCACGGGCTGGCGACGCTCGCCACCGTGTCATTGTCCCTCGCCGACGAGGTCGGGGCTCATCCGGCGGACCTGACCTGGCTCGAGGGCAGGTTCGCAGCACCCGTCTTCCCCGGGGACGACCTCGCCGTCGAGACCTGGACCAAGGGCGATGCCAGTGTGCACTTCGAGGTCACCGCCGGGGGCCGACCGGCCGTACGCAGCGGTGTGGCCGCGTTCGGCTGACGAGACCTGTGGAAGGACACCAGAAGATGACCGAGGCCCAGACCTTCTCCGACGTGCTGCGTGCGCGAGCCGGCGACGACCGAACCGCGTTGTTGTTCGAGGACCACTCGTGGACCTGGGACGAGGTGGTGCGCGAGAGCGCGGCGCGAGCCGCGGCCCTCGCGGACGTGGTGCCCCGCCCCGAGGGGCGGCAGGTCCACGTCGGCGTGCTGCTGGAGAACGTGCCCGACTTCGTCTTCTGGATCGGGGCCGGTGCGCTGGCCGGTGCCGCGGTGGTCGGCATCAACTCCAGCCGCAGCGGGCCCGAGATCGCCGCCGACGTCCACCACGCCGACGTCGACGTGGTCATCACCGAGTCGAAGCTCGCCCACCTGCTCGAGGGCACCGGTCACGGCATCCCGGAGGACCGGGTCCTCGACATCGACTCCCCGCGGTACGGCGGGATGCTCGCGCCGTACCGCGGGGCCCCCATGCCCGAGCGCCACCCGGAGCCGGACGACATCGCGCTGCTGCTCTTCAGCTCGGGCTCCACCGGGGCGCCCAAGGCGGTGATCGTCGGCCAGGGCCGCCTCGGCCGTCTGGTCGACGCCCTCGTCGAGCGCACGCGGATGCGCGGCGACTCGGTCGCCTACCTCTGCATGCCGCTCTTCCACGGCAACGCCGTCATGCTCAACCTCGCCACGGCCATGCGCGTCGGCGCGACCGTCGCCCTGACGCGCAAGTTCTCCGCGAGCGGCTTCAGCCCCGACGTGCACCGCTACGGCGTCACCTTCGTCAACTACGTGGGCCGTGCCCTCTCCTACGTCCTGAGCCGGCCCGAGGACCCCCGCGACCGGACCAGCACCCTGGAGCTGGCCTTCGGGACCGAGGCATCGGAGACCGACATCGCCCGCTTCTCGGAGCGCTTTGGTTGCGAGGTGGTGGAGGGCTACGGGATGAGCGAGGGCGTCCTGAGGATCGCCCGCACTCCCGAGACGCCGTCCGGCGCGCTCGGCGTACCCGCGGGCGATGTCGACGTGCGCATCCTCCGCGAGGCGACCGGCGAGGAGTGTCCCCGCGCCTCCTTCGACGACAACGGTCGCCTGGTCGACCCCGCCGCGGTCGGCCAGATCGTGGCGGTCGGCGCGGCCCACACCTTCGAGGGCTACTACAAGAACCCCGGCGCGATGGCCGAGCGAGTGCGCGGGGGTGACTTCTGGACCGGCGACCTGGGCTACCGCGACGCCGAGGGGTTCTTCTACTTCGCCGGCCGCTCGTCGGACTGGCTGAGGGTCGACTCCGAGAACTTCGCGGCTGCTCCGGTGGAGCGTGTGCTGCAGCGCTTCCCTGGAGTGCTGGCCGCGCCCGTCTACGCCGTACCGGACCCGCGGACCGGCGACCAGGTGATGTGTGCGCTCGAGCTGGAGCCCGGGGCCGTCTTCGACCCGGATGCCTTCGGTCGCTACCTCGCGGAGCAGCCCGAGATGAGCGCCAAGTGGTGGCCGAGGTACGTCCGGGTCGTTGGCCGGGTGCCCCTGACCGGCAGCAACAAGGTCGACAAGGCGCCCCTGCGGGCGGCGGGGTGGCGCACCTCGGACCCGGTCCACGAGCGGGTGGGCCGAACCTCCACCTACCGGCTGCTCGACGCGAGCGGGCGCGCCGCCATCGAGGCGGAGTTCACCGCGCACGGTCGCGCCGCGTTGCTGCCGGTCGGCTGAGTTGGCGAGCAAGCCCGGCAGTCGGCGACGAGCGGCGACGGCCTCCCGCCCGGGACTCCTGCTGGCTGGCCTGACCACGCTGACCACGGTCACCGGAGTGGTCGGCAGCCTGGGCGCGCCGCTCGTGCCGGGCATCGCGGAGCGCGAGGGCGTCTCGCTCGGGAGCGCGCAGTGGTCGCTGACGGCGACACTCCTGGTCGCCGCGGTGGCCACCCCGGTGATCGGGCGCCTCGGCGTGGGCCGGCGCCGTCGACCGGTGCTGCTCTGGTGCCTCGGCCTCGTCGCGGTGGGGGCGCTGCTCGCCGCACTCCCGCTCGGGTTCGCCGCGCTGGTGGCTGGGCGCGCGCTCCAGGGCCTGGCGTTCGGCATCAGCGCGCTGGCCATCGCGGTGGCACGGGAGTCGCTGCCGGCCGAGCGGGTCGTGGCTGGTCTCGCCGGGATCTCGGTCGCGCAGGTCGTCAGCGCCGGGCTCGGCTTCCCGGTCGCGGCGCTGCTCGCCGACCTGCTCGGCGTCAAGGGCGCCTTCGGTGCCGGCTTCGTGCTGGTCGTGGTGGCCCTCCTCGTCGGCGTGCTCACCGTGCCGGCGGGTGCGGACGGGCCGACCGCTGCCGTGGACTGGCCCGGCGCCGTCCTGCTGACCGGAGGCACCCTCGGGATGCTGCTCGCGGTGAGCGGCGGGTCGGCCTGGGGCTACGCCTCGGGTCAGTTCCTGGTGCTGTGTGCGGTCGCCGTGCTCCTGCTGGGCGCCGCGGTGCCGTGGCTGCTCCGCACCGCGCACCCGCTCGTGGACCTGCGGCTCGCCTCACGAGGGGGAGCGCTGGCCGCCAACATGGCGGGTCTCGTCGCGGGCGCGGGGCTCTACCTGATGATGTCGACGGTGATGATCCTCGTGCAGAGCGGGGGAGACCGGGGCTACGGGCTGGGCCGGTCGGTCACCGTGTCGGGCCTGATGCTGGTGCCGTACGCCGTCGCCAGCCTGGTCGCGAACCGGCTGTGGCTGCGCCTGGACCGTCAGCTCGGCCCCGACGGGCTGCTCACGCTGGGGTGCGTCGGCTTTGCGGTGTCGAACCTGCTGCTGGCCGTGTGGCACACCGAGGTGTGGCACCTGGTGGTGGCGATGCTCGTCGGCGGCATCGGTGGGGCAGCGGTGTTCAACGCGATCCCACGGCTGCTCGTGCGCGCCGTGCCGGTGCACGAGACCGGCAGCGCCATGGCGTTCAACATCGTGCTGCGGTTCCTCGGGTTCTCGCTCGGCAGCGCCTTGTCGGTGGCAGTGCTCGCCCGCCTCGCGGACGCGGCGGGGCGCCCGACCGAGGAGGGCTACGTGGTGGTCGCGTTCGTCGGGCTGGCGGCGTCGGCAGCAGCAGCGGCGGTTTCCTACCTTGCCGCGCGGCGTCATGCCGGTCGCAGCACCGCGACGTCGCCCAGGGAGATGCGGATCTCGAAGTGGCGCCGGGCCAGGCGCCAGCCGGACGACGTACGACGCCAGTGGTCGTCGTAGTCGCCGAGGCACTCGTAGAACGAGCCCGCCATGGAACTGGCGCCCACGTGGTGGATGCGGCCGTAGGTGCGGGTGTGCGCCGTGTCGCCGTCCACGGTGACCCGGTGGTTGCCGAGCAGGTGCTGGCTGGGGCCGACGCCGCCGAGCGCGCCCTTCATCCGCTCGACCACGGCGGACGGGCCGTGGGCGCCGCAGGCGACGGCGTCGTCGGTGAGCAAGGCGGCGATGGTGCGC
>JAKFET010000224.1:0-9129 GCA_036675575.1 Acidimicrobiaceae bacterium | reverse complement strand
TCGTAGCGGGGCTCGGCGACCTTCCACATGGTGGAGAGGAAGTTGGCCGAGAAGCTGAGGCTGTTGTCTGGGTAGACGAAGGGCATGCCGACGCTGAAGCGGTACGCGGCGGCGGCCAGGGTGGGCATCTTGGCGATCAGGCGGGTGATCTGCTTGTAGCGGACCTCCTCGTCGAAGATGTCCTTGGCGTTGTCGTAGAAGGTGGACAGCGCGGCCACCGAGCTGACCAGCATCCCCATCGGGTGGGCGTCGTAGTGGAAGCCCTCGAGGAACCGCTTGCGCATGTTCTCGTGGATGTAGGTGTGGTACGTGATGTCGTGCGTCCACTGCTCGAGCTGGGCCGTGTCGGGCAGCTCGCCGAAGATCAGCAGGTAGGCGACCTCGAGGTAGTTGGAGTGCTCGGCCAGCTGCTCGATGGGGTAGCCCCGGTAGCGCAGGATGCCGGCGTCGCCGTCGATCTCGGTGATGGCGCTGCGGGTGGCCGCCGTGGCCGTGAAGGCCTCGTCCTCGAACCAGATCCCCGGCAGCAGCTTCTTGAACGGCTCCGAGCTCACCCCGCCGTACTCGATGGGGATCTCGACGGACTCGCCCGTCCGGTTGTCGGTGATCGTGATGGACTCGGCCACGGAGGGTGCCCCTTGTGTCGCAGTCGGTTCGGTGACGGGTCGGAGACTATGCGGTGGGGGAGGCGGTGGCACCCGCCCCTCCCAGGGCACGGGACCCGGGTCCCGGGGAACGTATCCGACGGTCAGGCGCTGGGCGCAGGCCCCGGCAGGTCGACGCCGGGGTGGAGCGGCGCGTCGGCCGCGACCAGCTCGCGGAGCAGGTCGCGCAGGGCCCGGGCCGGGGCGGCGAGGCGGCCGCTGCGCCGGCGGGCGAGGCCCACGTCGCGGTGCAGCAGCTCGGGGACGTGGACCCGCAGCCAGTCGCCCGGCGGCTCCTCGAGCGTGGCCGTCGTGGGGAGGATGGCGGGGCCGAAGCCGCCGAAGGCGAGGGACGCCACCAGCATCATGCCGTCGACCTCGGCCAGGGGCTGGAGCCCCACGCCGGCCTCGGCCGCCACCCGGTCGAGCTCGTCGCGGAAGGCGGTGCCCTTGGGCTCGAGCACGAGGCGGTGCTCGGCCAGGCGGGCGAAGGACACCTCGTCGGCCACCTCGGTCTCGTCGGCGTCGGAGAAGGCGAGGTCGTGGCCGCCGGGCACCACGAGGATGCGCTCCTCGGTGAAGAGGACCTCGGCGCCGATGTCGGGGTCGGCGACGGGCAGGTTGACCACGGCGAGGTCGAGGGAGCCCTCGAGCAGCTGGGGGAGCAGCGACGTCGTGGTGGCGTCGACGATCACGAGCTCCACGCCCGGGTGGCGCTCCTGCATCCCGGCCAGGAGGCTCGGCGCCAGCCACCGGGCGATGGAGCCGATCATGCCGATGCGCACGTGCCCGACGACCTCGGCGCGAAGGGCGGCGACGTCGCTCTGCAGGGCCTCGAGCTCGGTGCGGATGCGCCGGGCCCGGCTGACGGCGGCTTCGCCCTCCTCGGTGAGCCCGCCCGAGGAGCGGTCGACCAGCTGGACCCCGAGCTCCTTCTCGAGCCGGGCGACGTGGGTCGACACGTTGGACTGGACGGTGTGGATGGCCCGGGCCGCGGCGGAGAAGGACCCGTGCTCGGCCACGGCCAGGAGGGCGGTGAGCTGCTTCAGGTCCACGCCATCGGTCTACCAGATGGTAGGTATCTGGGAGAACTGTTGGACAGATGCTTGCGCGTTCGGCAGACTGATCTTCACATCGCCGGAGCGGATCGTCCCCCCGAACCCGCTCCGAGCGCACAGCGTGCCCGACACGAAGGATGTCCCCCCATCCGTCGGTTGCACCAAATTGAGGTGTGGAGCCGGTCCGTCCCCCCCTTGGACCGGCTCCCCTCAGTTTTCCCGGCAGTTCACGGCCTCGCCGGGCAGCGTCGGCGCCAGCCCGGTACCGTCCGCTGCGATGTCGACGCCCGCTGCCTTCTTCGACCTCGACCGCACGCTGCTCCGCGGCGCCAGCGGTCCGATCCTGACCGGCGCGCTCCGGTCGGCCGGCTTGATCAGCGAACGGGTGATCCCGGGAGAGAACCTGCTGTACCGGCTGTTCAACGCCGTCGGCGAGAACCGGCCCGCCATGCTGCTGGCCCGCCAGGGCGCCCGCTTCAGCAAGGGCCAGAAGCGGACCGACGTCCAGCGCGCCGGGGAGCTGGCCGCCGAGCTGCTCGTCCCCATGGTGGGTGCCTACGCCGCACCGATCATCGAGAAGCACCGCGAGGAGGGTCGAAAGGTCGTGCTCGCCACCACCTCGCCCTACGACCTGGTGAAGCCCTTCGCCGATCGGCTCGGCCTCGACGACGTCATCGCCACCCGCTACGGCACCGACGACGACGGCCACTACGACGGCACGATCAACGGCCACTTCGTGTGGGGTCCCGGCAAGCTGTCGGCCTGCGAGGAGTGGGCCGACGCCAACGGGGTCGACCTCGACGAGTCCTGGGCCTACTCGGACAGCTTCTACGACATCCCGCTGCTGTCAGCCGTGGCCCATCCGAGGGTCGTGAACCCCGACCCCCGCATGTTCGCCCTCGCCACGCTGCGCCGCTGGCCCATCCGCTACCTCGACAAGCCCGAGGGCGTGCCCAAGCTGCTCGGCATGGTCGAGCCGGCCGAGGCACTCCTGCCGTTCGCCCGCCCGGAGCTGGTGCCCTACGCCCGCTTCGACATCGCCGGCACCGAGAAGATCCCGGCCACCGGCGGCTGCATCGTGGTCGCCAACCACCGCTCGTACTTCGACACGATGGCCATGGCCCTCACGATCTCGAAGTCGGGTCGGCCGGTGCGCTTCCTCGGCAAGAAGGAGGTGTTCGACGCCCCGGTCGTCGGCCAGCTCGCCACCGCCATGGGCGGCATCCGGGTCGAGCGCGGCACCGGCTCCGACGAGCCCCTCCGCGCCGCCGCCGAGGCCGTGATGGCCGGCGAGCTCGTCGCCCTCATGCCCCAGGGCACCATCCCGCGCGGTCCCGCCTTCTTCGACACCGAGCTGAAGGGCCGCTGGGGGGCCGCCAAGCTGGCCGCGATGACGGGCGCCCCGGTGATCCCGGTCGGGCTCTGGGGCACCGAGCAGGTCTGGCCCCGCTCGTCCCGCCTGCCGAACCTGCTCAACGTCACGAACCCGCCCCTCGTCACCGTGCGAGTCGGCGATCCGGTCGCCCTGAAGGGCGCGTCGCCCGACGCCGACACGAAGCGGATCATGAAGTCGATCAGCGCCCTGCTGCCCAAGGAGGCCAAGCAGAAGCGCACGCCGACCGCCGAGGAGCTGGCCCGCACGTACCCGGCGGGCTACCAGGGCGACCCCGAGTCCGAGCTCGAACGCCGGCCGGGCACCGACACCTGATCGGTCTGCTCAGGCGCGCAGGTCCTCCACCGATGAGATGAAGTCGTCGCCGACGCCTAGACCAGGACCGAGGTGCCGACCAGGATCACCGGCGGCGTTCGCGCACCTCCGGCGCGCGACAGCAGAGTTGCCAGCTCGCGAGGCCTGGCCTCAGCGGCGACGGGGTGGCATCGGGCAGGCGGTGCGTCGCCGGCAGAAGGTCCGTTCGGCTCAGGCGGCGAAGCCCTGTCCCAGCCATCCTGGGAGGGGACCATGGCGGAGGAACGGGACAGGCGGGTGCTGGTGGTGGAGGACGACCCCGCGGTGCGGGGCCTGGTGGCGCGCGTGCTGGAGGGCGAGGGGTTCGCCGTCGACGAGGCGGCGGATGCGCTGTCGGCGATGGCCCGCATCGGCGCGGGGGTGCCAGACCTGGTGATCCTCGACATCGGGCTGCCCGACGTCCCGGGCCTGGACCTGCTGACCCGGATCCGCCAGGACCACGACGTGCCGGTGCTCGTGCTCACCGGGGCCGGGTCGGAGGCCGAGCGGGTGGCGGGCCTGCGGGGCGGGGCCGACGACTACGTGGTCAAGCCGTTCTACCCGGCGGAGCTGGCAGCCAGGGTCGACCGCCTGCTCCACCCCAGGAACGGCCGGGCGGTCGAGGCGGCCGACGAGGTGCTGCGCTTCGAGGGCCTGGAGATCGACCGGCGCAGCCGGGAGTGCCGGGTGCGTGGCGCGGCCGTGGGGCTCACGGCCAAGGAGTTCGACCTGCTCACCTTCCTGGCTGCATCGAGCCGGCAGGTGTTCAGCCGCGAGCAGCTGCTGCGCAACGTGTGGGAGTCCTCGGGGGACTGGCAGGACGACGCCACGGTCACCGAGCACGTCCGGCGCATCCGGAGGAAGGTCGAGGCCGACCCGGACTCGCCGCGCTGGCTCATCACCGTCCGGGGCGTCGGCTACCGCTTCGAGCCCTGATCGCTGGTCAGCGGCTGGCGGCGGCGAGCGCGCCCTGCACGGCGGCCCGGAGCTGGTGGGCCTCGAAGGGCTTGGCCAGGAAGCGGAGGTCGGCGACGTCGGCGTCCTGGATGGCGGGGTCCTCGGCGAAGCCGGAGATGTAGAGGACGGGAAGGCCGGGGAGCCGCTCGTCGACCCGGCGGGCCAGCTCGGGGCCGGTCATCCCCGGCATCACCACGTCGGTGAGGAGCAGGTCGACCTCGCCGCCGTCGCCCAGCAGGGCGAGCGCCTCGGCACCGGACCCCGCCTCGATGACCGTGAAGCCCTCGGCCTCGAGCCGCCGGCGGGTCAGCCCCCGAACGTCGGCCTCGTCGTCGACCAGCAGGATGCGGGCCGGACCGGTCTCGACCGCCTCCGGCTCGCCGGTGGTCGGAGCGAGCGCCGGCAGGTGGACGCGGAACGTCGTCCCCCGGCCCGGCGCCGAGTCGATGACCACCTCGCCGCCGGCCTGGGAGACCACGCCGTAGACGGTGGCCAGGCCGAGCCCGGTGCCGTCGTGCCCGCTCTTGGTGGTGAAGAAGGGCTCGAAGCAGTGGGCGAGCGTGTCCTCGTCCATGCCGACGCCCGTGTCCGACACGCAGATGACCGTCGCGGCCCGCCCCCCGCTGGGCATGGCCGCCGCCTCGGTGCTGAGGGTGAGGCGGCCGCCGTCGGGCATGGCGTCGCGGGCGTTGACGACGAGGTTGAGCAGCACCTGCTCGAGCTGGGCCCGATCGATCATCACCCGCTCGACCTCGTTCGTGACCGTGAGCAGGTCGATGTCGGTGCCGACGAGGCGCCGCAGCACCTGGCCGATGGACTCGACGACGTCGTTGGGATCGACCGGCTCGGCCTGCACCACCCGGCGCTTGCTGACCGTGAGGAGCTGGTCGGTGAGGTCGCGGGCCTGCTCGCCGGCGCGCCGGACGGCCTCGAGGTCGGCGCGGTCCTGGCTGTCCTCCGGCAGGCGGCGAAGGACGATGTCGCTGTAGCCGAGGATGACGGTGAGCAGGTTGTTGAAGTCATGGGCCACGCCGCCGGCCAGGCGACCGAGGGACTCCAGCCGCTCGCTGCGGCTGACCTCCTGGTGGAGGCGGATGCGCTCGAGCGTGGTGCCGAGGCGGACCGAGGCCTGCTGCAGGGCCTCGAGGTCGCTCTCGGTGAGGGTGATGGGCTCCCGTCCGATGCAGTTGGCCACGACAAGCACGGCGATGAGGGTCTCGCCCGCCATCACGGGGACGACCGCCGCCGACCGGATGGTCCCGCCGTGGGTGCGGCGCAGCTCGGCGAGGACGCGCTCGGACTCGAACCCGGTCTGCAGCAGGCGGGCCGGCTGGCCCTCGTAGTGGTCGGTGACGTCGGCGGTGGAGGCCAGCACGATGTCGGCGAGGTCGAAGAACTCGGGCGCCAGCGCCCTGGCCGTGCGGATGCGGGCCTCGAAGGCGTCGCCGAGCACGGGCGAGAGGTGCTGGCCCAGGCGGTGGAGCATCTCGAGTCGCCGCTCCCGGGCCGCTGCGGTGCTGGCCGTGTGCTCGTCGAGGCGCCCCTCGGCCGCCTGGCGTCCGCGGAGCTCGTGCCACATGACCGGCGCCAGGACCGCACCGCTGAGGGCGATGAAGAGGAGGCGGATGGCCAGGCTGCGTTCGGCGTTCTCGCCGTCGGAGATCTCGAACAGCGCCTCGGTGGTGGCCAGGAACAGGAGCGCGAAGACCACGTAGCTCAGGAGGATGCGACCGACGGCCGCGCGGACCTCGGCGTTCCTGCGCTCCCTGGACTGCACCCGGCGACCATACGAAGGCCCGGAGGCCGACGCCACCCATGCCCGGCCCAGTTGGGGAAGCGTTGGGCGGGCGTTGGCGAGACGGTTGGAAACCGCCTGTTGAGTGATCCATGTCGCCGCCGAGACGGGAGGCGGCGCAGATCCAATCTGGGGTGGAGCGATGATCCGCCGGGTGCACTTGGGCGCTTGGCCGGCGGGGAGCGAGTAGCGCAACCGGCACCCCTCCAATCCCTTGGAGGGAATCGAAATGAACAAGCGTCTTCTCGGCGGCCTGCTGGCCGCCGGCATCATCGGCGGTGGCGTCTACGGTTTCGCGGCGACGCTGGACGTCACCACGGACAACCTCGGCGCCAACAGCGCAGCGGTCCTCGAGTGCGACGCCGATGGCGTGGAGCTCGACTACACGGTCGTGTGGAGCGCCGAAGCGACCGAGTACGTGGTCGACGACGTCGTCGTGCGGGACATCGAGGGCTGCGCCGACGACACCATCGCGGTGACCCTCACCGATGTGGACGACGAGTCGCTCGGCGAGGAGGTCAACGACACGGCGACGCTCGGCACGATGAACCTCGACTTCGCTGACCAGGACATCTCGGCGCAGTTGGTTGAGAACATCCACATCGCCATCGCCGGCGGCGACGCAGACCCGGCCTGAAGGCCTCGGACCTTCTGAGTCGCAGGAACCCTGACCCCGATGCGTCGCATCCTCGCCCTCCTCGTCATCGCCCTCGTGGCGACGTCGGTGTGGGGTGCGGCTGCGACGCTCGGGGTCTCGGCGCGCTCGCTCGGCGCCGGCTCGGCCGTGGTCGGTGACTGCCACACCGGCCCGGCGCCGACGGTGGCGTACACCTACGGCACGACCAACGACGTCCTGGCGGTGAAGGCCACGGGCCTCGCCCCGACGTGCGTCGGCGGGACGGCGCAGGCGACGGTGGCCGATGCCTCCGGCGCAGGCCTGGCCAGCGGAATCGCCACCGTCACCGCGACCTCCGCCACCTCGGCGGAGGTCACCGTCGCGTTCGCCGCACCCGGGGCGCCCGCTGCCGACGTCGAGCAGTACCACCTCGTGATCGTGAAGCCGTCGCCATGAACCTCCATCCGAACCGCAGGGTCGTGGCACTGGCTGCGGCAGCGATCGTCGGGCTGACGGTCGGGGCATCGCAGAGCGCCCGCCTCGACGACGCCGACGCACAGGTGCTGGGCACGAAGATCGACAAGAAGGCACCGATCGTGGATGCGTCCTGCGACATCGACGGGGTCGCGGTCGGGTACACAGCCTCCTACGCCGCCACCCCTGCGCCGGCCGGGTACCGGGTCGGCACGGTGACCGTCCGCGACGTCGCTGCCACCTGCGTCGACGCCGAGGTCAGCGTCCAGCTGCTGGAGGGCGATGTCGCGCTGGGGAGCGCCGGCATGACCACGGCCGCCGGCGCCACCGTCGACGTGACCATGCCCGAGCCGCCGCCGGCCGCACGGGTCACGAGGGTGCAGGTCGTGATCGCCGGTGGCACGACGCCCGTGCCGTCGGAGTGCGAAGCCATCATCTTCGACCAGTTCCTGTCGCTCACGAACGGCGCCGACAACCACGCCGGGGGCAAGGGCAACGACCTGATCTACGGCCTCGGCGGTCACGACACGATCCGTGGCGGCAACAAGGACGACTGCCTCGTGGGCCAGGATGGCAACGACACCCTGCACGGCGACAGCCAGGCCGACGTGCTGCTGGGCGGCGACGGCGACGACGTGCTCGACGGCGGCAACCAGGACGATGTGCTGGTCGGCGGGCCCGGCGACGACGTCCTCCAGGGCGGAGCCGGCCGCGACACGTGCCAGGGCGGTCCCGGGACCACCACCTACGTCGGCTGCGAGGTCCAGTCGTGAAGCGGGCCGTACTGGGGTCCGCTGCCTTCGGCCTGCTGGGCGTCTTCGCGACCGTGACCGGCTTCGCTGCGACCCTCGGAGTCGAGAGCGGGACCATCGACACCTTCAGCGACGCCGCGGCCGCCACCACGACGACCACGACCACGCCGCCCGCGGGCGACACCCGGGCGCCGGCGCTCGTGTCCCTCGAGATGTTCGACGTCGACGTCGACGGCCGGGTCGACCAGGTGAAGGCCACGTTCGACGAGGCCCTCGCGAGCGACACCGCCGGCACCGCCCCATGGACGCTGGCCAACGTGCCGTCCGACGGAGCCCTGGCGTCCGTGTCGGTCAACGGAGCGGTTGCGACCCTTGCGATCACCGAGGGGGGCGGCGCCGAGGACACGGCAGTCGGTTCGTTCACCGTCGCGCTCGCGCAACATGCGGCGGGCGTCCGGGACGCCGCCGGCAACCGGTCGTCCTTCGCTGCGACCGGGCCGCTGGACCGGGCGAGGCCGATGGCCATGTCGCTCGCCATGGCGAACGGCGGGACTGCCGGTCGCCCCGACAAGGACGACAGTCAGGTGATCAACTTCTCCGAGCCGCTCGACCCGAGCTCGATCTGTGCTGGTCAGGCTTCGGATTTCGTCCTGGCCACGAATGCCGATGGTCTGGTTGCGACGCTGACGGATGGGACCCCGGAGGTGCTGTCGTTCGGCTCGACCTCTGCGTGCTCCGCATCGCTGAGGGTCGGGACGATCGCCCTCGGTGCCGCCGACTACTTGACGGCGGGGACCCGGACGTTCTCCGGTACGGGAAGCAACCGCACGGAGGTGTCCTGGACCGCTGCGTCTCGAGCGTTGCACCTGGTGCTCGGCGGTGAGTCCGGTGCCGCCGCCGCAGCCAGCTCGGTCCAACGGACGGCGACCTACCTCCCGGACAGCGGGTTGCGCGACCGTGCCGGAAACGCCATCACCAGCAAGACCGTCTCGTACACAGGTGTCCCGTTCTGATGACCACGTCACGCACCGTCCGATGCATCCGGACGGCCGCGCAGGTCGTCCTGCTCCTCGGCATCGCCGTGCTCCTGTGGCCGGCGACGCTCGG
>JAKFET010000092.1:0-9157 GCA_036675575.1 Acidimicrobiaceae bacterium | reverse complement strand
CACCAGCCCGGCATCGGTGCGAGCCACACCCCACAGGCCGGTGGGCGAGCGAGCGTCGAGCACGTCGGCGATGGTGCGGCCGGGGCGCAGCGCGAGCGCGCCGATGCCGAGTGCACCGGCGACGATGAACGACCGCCGCGACAGACCCCTCCCTGTGCCCCCCATCCGGCCGTCGACGGTAGCGGAACGGGACGAAACGGACAGCACCCGCCGCCGCCGGGGCCCCGCTCGTGCGACCGCGGCGGCGACCGACAGACTCGGCCCATGCGATCGCTGCCATGCCGCCGCACCTGGAGGCCACTGGTCGCGCTCGTCGCCCTGCTCCTGGTCCTGGGGGCGTCGCCGGCGGCTGCGCACGTCGAGCTGCTCGAGTCCGACCCGCCGGCGGGCGGCACCGCGACGGTCGGGTTGGAGTCCGTCACCCTCACGCTGCTCGCGCTCGATCCCGACGAGCCCGTCACGGTCGACATCACCGACCCCTCGGGTCAGGACGTGACCGCCGGTGAGGCCCGCGTCGACGAGCGCTTGTCGACGGTCGAGGTCCCGGTCGAGCCGCTCCAGGCCGGCGAGCACATCGTGCACTGGCACGCCACGGCCGACGACGGCGACGGCCTGAGCGAGGGGACGTTCACCTTCCGGGTCAAGGAGGCCCAGGGCGGCGGCTGGGGGATCTGGCTGATCTGGCTGGTCGCCCTCGGCATCCCGGCCGCGATCTTCCTCCGGCCCGGGGCTCGGCGCGGACGGGACTCGTGACCCGTCCGCTGGCCGGCATCACCCACCTCGGCCTCGACGCCGACGACACCCTGTGGCACTCGGAGAACCGGTTCCACGAGGCGCACCAGCGCTACCACGCCCTCCTGGCCGACCACGTCGACCTCGACATCGACATCGACGAGCTCGAGCGCCGGATGCTCGAGACCGAGCGCCGCAACCTGCGCCTGTTCGGCTACGGGGCGAAGGGCTTCACGCTCTCGCTGATCGAGACCGCCATCGAGGTCACCGACGGCGCCGTCCCCACGGAAGCCATCGCCACCATCATCGAGTTCGGCAAGGACCTGCTCGACCACCCGGTCGAGCTGCTCGACGGGGTCGAGGAGGCCATCGACGGGTTCCGGGCCCGAGGCCTGTCCCTGCTCCTGATCACCAAGGGCGACCTCTGGCACCAGGAGTCGAAGGTGGCCGCCTCGGGCATCGCCGAGCGGTTCGACGCCGTCGAGATCGTGGCCGAGAAGGACGTCGCCACCTACCGGGCGATCCTGGCGCGCCACGGGGTCGAGCCGTCCGGCTTCTGCATGATCGGCAACAGCGTGCGGTCCGACGTGCTCCCCGTCCTCGAGCTGGGCGGCAAGGCGGTGCACGTCCCCTACGCCTACCTGTGGGCGCACGAGGCCGTGGACCAGCCGGGCACCGACCACCTGACGTCGTCGGCGCTGCGCGAGGTCCTCGAGCTGCTCGACTGAGGTCCCGCGACCGCATCCGACCGGCCGCGGGCGGGTACTGACCTCCCATGCCCGCCTCGCGCCTGCTCGACCCGCACCCCGTCCGCTCCGTCGACGAGCACCGGGCGGTGGGTGGTCTGGTGGCGCTGGAGGACACCCGCGCGCTCGAGCCCGAGGTGGCCATCAGCGTCGTGACCGACGCCGGCCTGCGCGGCCGTGGCGGGGCCGGGTTCCCCACGGGCAAGAAGTGGTCGACCGTCGCCGCCAACGCGGCGAGCAGCGGCCTCGCCCCGACCGTCGTCGTCAACGCCGCCGAGGGCGAGCCCGGCACGTTCGGCGACCGCACGCTGATCCGCCGCAACCCGTACCGGGTGCTCGAGGGCGCGCTCATCGCCGCCCACGCCATCGGCGCCCGGGCGGTCTCGGTGGTCACCAAGGACCGCTACACGACCGAGCTCGGCCTGCTCACCGACGCCGCGCAGGAGCTCGTCGCCACGGGTGCGGCCGGCGACGTGACGATCGACGTCATCGGCGGCCCGGGCCACTACCTGCTCGGCGAGGAGACCGGCCTGCTCGAGGCCGTGGCCGGCCGGCCGCCGTTCCCCCGCGTCGCGCCGCCCTACCGCCACGGCACCGTCGAGGTCGGCGAGGCCGGGAGCGGCGCCAGCCGGGTCGAGCTCGCCGGCCAGGGCGGCATCGCCCCGCCCACGCTCGTCAACAACGCCCAGACCTTCGCCCACGTCGCCCTCATCGTGCGCAACGGCCCCGAGTGGTTCCGCCAGATGGGCACGGCCGAGTCGCCGGGCACGTCGCTGTTCACGATCACCGGCGACGTGAAGCGGGGCGGGGTCGCCGAGTACCCGCTCGGCACGCCGCTGCGCCAGATCATCGAGGAGATCGGTGGCGGCACCACCGCCGACATCGCCTTCGTGATGAGCGGCGTGAGCGTCGGCGTCCTGCTGCCCGACCAGCTCGACGTCCCGACCACCTACGAGGCCCTCGCCGCAGCCGGCTCGGGCCTCGGCACCGGCGGCTTCACCGTGTACGGCACCGCCACCGACCCGATCGCCGTCGCCCACGGGGTGTCCCGCTTCCTGGCCATCGAGTCCTGCGGCCAGTGCCGGCCGTGCAAGGACGGCGGCCTCGAGGTCGCCGCCGCGCTCGACCTGCTCCGCAGCGGCGAAGCCGCCGAGACCGCCGTCGCCGACATCATGCCCGTCGTGCGCAGCCTGTCCGAGGGTGCCCGCTGCGACCTCGGCCCCCAGCACGAGCGCGTCATCACGAGCTTCCTGGAGCGGTTCCCCGAAGCCGCCCAGGCCCACGCCACCGGCCGGGCCAGCGCCGAGCCCGTCCTCGTCGCTCCCATCGCCGACATCGACGACGAGGGTCAGGTGACCCTGGACGAGGACCACCGGACCAAGCAGCCCGACTGGGAGCACGGCGACACCTGGAACGGGCAGTCCCCGGCGGACCGCCACGACGTCGCCGTCACGATCGAGTAGCCGCCGCACGACTCCAGGGCGGCGGTCAGGTCTAGGTTCCCCGCATGTCGAGGCCCGTGGCGATCCGGCTCGTCCAGGTCTGCAAGCGCTACCCCGGCGCCGACGACCTGGCCGTCGACCACCTCGACCTCGAGATCCCGGCCGGCGAGATCGTCGCCCTCGTCGGGCCGTCCGGGTGCGGCAAGACCACGACGCTCAAGATGATCAACCGGCTCATCGAGCCGACGTCGGGCACCATCGAGATCCACGGCCGGCCGGCCGGCGACCAGCCGGTGCACGAGCTGCGCCGCGGCATCGGCTACGTGATCCAGCAGACCGGCCTGTTCCCCCACAAGACCGTGGCGGGCAACATCGCCACGGTCCCGCGACTGCTGGGGTGGGACAAGGCGCGGACGCGCCAGCGGGTCGAGGAGCTGGTGGACCTCGTCGGCCTCGACCGGGGGCTGCTCGGCCGCTACCCGGGCGCGCTGTCGGGTGGCCAGCAGCAGCGGGTCGGGGTGGCCCGGGCCCTCGCCGCCGACCCGCCGATCCTGCTCATGGACGAGCCCTACAGCGCCGTCGACCCCATCGTGCGCGCCCGCCTCCAGGACGAGCTGCTCGACCTGCAGCGCCGGGTCCAGAAGACCATCGTGCTCGTCACCCACGACGTGGACGAGGCCCTCAAGCTGGGCGACCGGGTCGTGATCCTCAACGTCGGCGGCCGGCTCGAGCAGGCGGCGCCGCCGGCCGAGATCCTGGCCCAGCCGGCATCCCCGTTCGTGGCCGACTTCCTCGGCGAGGAGCGCGGCCTCAAGCGCCTCGCCCTGCTGCGGGTGCGCGACATCACTCCCGGCACGGGACCCGTCGCCGACGTCGGCGACGCAGCCGACGCGGCGCGCGCGCTGATGGCCGAGCACCGCGTCGACTGGTACGGCGTGCGGGACGGTGAGCACCTCCTCGGCTGGAAGTGGGGCACGGACCTCGACGGGACCGTCGGCGCCGACGACGTCCAACCGTTCCGTGCCGTCGTCACGCCCGACTCGACCCTTCGCAGCGCGCTCGACGGGATCGTGGGCTCGCTCACGAACGTCGCGGTCGTCGTCGACGACGTCGGGCGGTACCGGGGCATGCTGCGGATCGACGAGATCAGCGAAGGCGTGCGCGAGTGATGGTGGCCAACGGTCCCGACTCCTTCGTGTGGTGGTCGTGGGTCGCCGACCACACCGACGACATCCGCGCCCGCACGATCGAGCACCTCCAGCTCACCGGCTCGTCCGTCGCGATCGGGTTCGTCATCGCCATGGCGATGGCCCTCGTCTCACTGCGCTGGCGGCGCACCTACGCACCGCTCGCCGCGATCGCCGGCGGCCTCTACAGCATCCCCAGCCTGGCCCTGTTCGGCTTCCTCGTCCCGCTCACCGGGCTCGGCTTCCGCACCGCGCAGATCGCGCTCGTGAGCTACACGCTCCTGATCCTGCTGCGGAACATCGTCAGCGGGATCGACGGCGTCCCCGCCGCCGTCATCGAGGCGGCGGACGGCATGGGGTACGAGCCGTGGCGGCGCTTCCTCGCGGTCGACCTCCGGCTCGCGACCCCGACCATCATCGGCGGGCTGCGGGTCGCCACCGTCACCGTCATCGGCCTGGTCACCGTGGCCGCCCTCGTCGGCAGCGGCGGGTACGGCACCTTCATCGAGGACGGCCTCAGCCGGGCCCGGGGGTTCTCCACCCCCATCGTCGTCGGCGGCTCCCTGTCGATCGTGATGGCCGTGGCCTTCGACATCGCGTTCGCCCTCCTGCAACGGGCGGTGACGCCCTGGGCCCGGCGAGGTGCCGCGCCGTGATCCAGGACGCCATCGACTACCTGACCGACAGCAGCTCCTGGTGGGGTCGCAACGGGTTGGTGAACCTCACGTGGAACCACCTGCGGCTGTCCGGCACCGCCGTGCTCGCTGCGGTGCTGGTCGCCATCCCGCCGGCCGTGTACCTCGGCCACCTCCGCCGGGGCGGGCTCCTGGCGATCACGCTCGTGAACCTCAGCCGCGCCCTGCCGACCTTCGCCGTCATCGCCTTCGTCTTCCCGCTCTCCCTCCAGTACGGGTTCGGCCTCGGCTTCTGGCCGACCTTCGTGGCGCTGTTCCTGCTGGCCCTCCCGCCGATCTTCGTCAACGCCTACACCGGAGTCAGCGAGATCGGGCGCGACGTCGTCGAGGCGGCCCGGGCCATGGGCATGCGCGAGCGGGACGTGCTGCGGCGCGTCGAGCTGCCGGCGGCCCTGCCGCTGCTCGTCACCGGCATCCGGGTCTCCGCCGTCCAGGTCGTCGCCACGACCACCCTCGGCGCCCTCGTCGGGTTCCGCTGCCTGGGCACCCCGATCCTGCAGGCCATCGCCACGCGCAACGACGGCCAGCTCATCGTCGCGGCCGTGCTGGTCGCGGTCCTGTCCCTGCTCACGGAGGCCACGTTCGGCGTCCTCGGCGGGCGCCTGACGCCATGGGCGCGCTCGCGGACCATCGAGACCAAGACGAGCGTGCAGCACGCGGCGTGAGCCAGGATTCCGCATCTCCCCTGAAAGGAAGTCCTCCACCATGAAGCTCTCCAGACTCCTCCTGGCACTCCTGGCCGTGCTGGCCCTCGTCGCCGGCGCCTGCGGCGACGACGACGACGGCGGCGTCGCGGCCACCGGCGACGACACCACCGACACCGCGGCCGACGACGAGGCCACCGAGACCGAGGCCGAGGGCGAAGGCGGCGACGTCCCCGACGGGCCCGCCATCCGCATCGGCGCCCAGGACTTCGGCGAGTCCGCCATCCTCGCCGAGATCTACGGCCAGGCCCTCGAGGCCCGCGGCTACACGGTCGAGATGGTCAGCGTCGGCGGCTACCGCGACGTGCTCCTGGCCGCCTTCGACAACGGCGAGGTCAACCTCTCACCGGAGTACGCCGCGTCGATGCTCGAGTTCCTCAACGGCGGCGCCGGCGAGGCCACGGGCGACGCCGCCGAGACCGTCGACCTCCTCCAGGCCCAGCTCGACGCCATGGAGCTGGTGGCCCTCGAGCCGGCGCCCGCGGTGGACACCAACGCGTTCGTGGTCACCAAGGAGACCTCCGACGAGCTCGGCCTCACGAAGCTGTCCGACCTGCCGGCCGACGGCGGCGGGCTGAGCCTCGGCGCCCCCCAGGACTGCGAGACCAACCCGTTCTGCCTGCCCGGGCTGCAGCGGGTGTACGGCGTCGACCTCTCGGGGAACTTCGTGCCGCTGGAGTCCAGCCTGGTCGCCGAGTCCCTGGCCAACGACGCCGTCCAGGTGGGCGTCCTGTTCTCCACCAGCGGCCGCATCGCCGACGAGGGCTGGGTGCTGCTCGAGGACGACATGGGCATGCTCGCTGCCGACAACGTGACCCCGGTCCTGTCCCAGGAGCTCGTCGACACCTACGGCCAGGACCTGCAGGACCTGCTCGACGAGATCAGCGCGGCCATCGACACCGAGACGCTCACCGAGCTCAACAAGCGCTTCGACATCGACCGCGAGGACGCCGAGGACATCGCCACGTCGTTCATCGAGGACGCCGGGCTCGGCGAGGGCTGAGCTACTGCGGCTCGTCGGCCGGGTCCCCGCACGGGGTCCCGGTCGGCGCTGCCGCCCGGGCCAGGCCGAGCGCCTGGTCGAAGGGCACCGCCTGCCCCCAGTGGAAGCCCTGCCCGATGTCGACGCCGAGGGCCGCGAGGCGGTCACGCTGGGCCTCGGTCTCGACCCCCTCCGCCACGGTGCGCAAGCGCAGCGCACGGGCCAGGCCGATCACGGCCGACACGATGGCTGCGTCGTCCCGGCCGTCGGCCATGCCGGCCACGAAGGCCCGGTCGATCTTCAGGTAGTCGACGTGGAAGCGCTGGAGGCGGCTGAGCGACGAGTAGCCGGTGCCGAAGTCGTCGATGGCCAGCTCGACGCCGATCTCCTTCAGGCGCTGGATGGTGGCCACGGCGGCGTCCTCGTCGGCCAGCGCCGACTCGACGACCTCGATGCACAGCAGGTGCGGCGGGAAGCCGGCGGCCGCCACCAGCTCGCGCACCAGGTCCGGGAAGTCGGGCTGGGCGATCTGGAGCGCCGACACGTTGACGGCGATGGTCGGCGTGCCGACGGGCTGCTCGGCGTGCAGCACCGCCAGCATCCGGCAGGCTGCGGCCAGCACGACGCGATCGATCTGGTCGACCACGCCGCTCTCCTCGGCCAGGGCGATGAAGTCGGCGTTGGCGGCGATCACGCCGTCGCCGCGGTCCCAGCGGGCGAGCGCCTCGAACCCGACGAGCTCGCCGGTGTGCAGGCAGGTCTGGGGCTGGAGGTGGGCGCAGATGTCGCCCGCCCTGATCGCCTGCTGCAGGGTCTCGGCCAGGTCGCGGCGCTCCCGCGTGCGCTGCTGGAGCGCGTCGTCGAACAGCCCGACGCGGTTCTTCCCGATGCCCTTGGCCTCGTACATGGCGGCGTCCGCGTTGCGCAGCAGGCCGTCGGCGGGGAGCCCGGGCTGGGACATGGCCACGCCCACCGTCGCCGACACCTGGAGGGTGTGGTGCCCGATGCGGAACGGGACCCGGACCGCGTCGAGGACCCGCTCGGCGACCGCGACCGCGTCCTCCGGGCCCTGCAGGCCGGCGAAGCCGATGACGAACTCGTCGCCGCCGATGCGGGCGACGAGGTCGCCCGGCCGGAGCACCGAGCGGAGGCGGTCGGCGATGATCTGCAGGGCTTCGTCGCCGTGGCCGTGGCCGACCCGGTCGTTGAGCGCCTTGAAGTCGTCGATGTCGATGAACGTCACGGCGGCCGACCGACCCTGCGCTGCGTGCTCCTCGAGGGTGGCGTCGAGGCGCTCGACGAACAGGCGGCGGTTGGGCAGCGCGGTGAGCGGGTCGTGGAAGGCCTGGAACTCGAGCTCGGACTCCAGGCGGTCCCGCTCGGTGTTGTCGAAGGTGGCGTACACCACCCCGTGGAAGTCGATGTCGTCGTCGTCCACCCGCTCGAGCAGGGCGTGCAACGGGATGGGCGTGCCGTCGGCTCGGCGGCCGACCACGTCGCCCTCGTAGGCCCCGTCCTCCGCGATGGCCCGCTCGATCTCGGCCTGGGTCTCCTCGTCCGGGGTGTCGAGGCCCAGCTCGGCGACGTGGCGACCGAGCGCATCGCCGCGGCTGATGCCGTAGAGCACCTCCGCCCGGGCGTTCCAGTACACGAGGATCCCGCTGTCGTCGGTGAGGCCGATGGCCACGGGCAGGCGGGAGAGCAGCCGGCTCTCGAGCCGGGTGGCGATCTGGTGCAGCCGGGTGTCGGTGACGTCGCTGCCCGTGACGGCGATCGCACCGACCCGCGGATCGTCGAGCAGGTTGACGACCGAGAGGTCGAGGTCGCGCCAGCGTCCGGCCCCGTCGAGGGCCCGCACCGTGGCGCGCTCGCTGCTCCCCGGGACCGACGCCACCCGGACGAAGACCGCCATTGCCTCCTCTCGGTCGCCGGGCTCGATGAGCTGGAACGCGTCGACGCCCAGGCGCTCGCCCTCGTGCAGGCCGAGCAGCTCCTCGGTCAGGCTCGACACGTGCTGGACCGTGGCGTCCGGACCCAGCAGGGCGAAGATCGGCGACGTGGCGTCGAGCGTGCCGGCGAAGCGGCTGTCCTGGGCCAGGCCGCCCCGCTCGGCCGCCTTGAGGTCGGTGATGTCGAGGTGGA
The DNA here is from genome assembly GCA_036675575.1 of Acidimicrobiaceae bacterium. GTDB lineage: Bacteria > Actinomycetota > Acidimicrobiia > Acidimicrobiales > Salinilacustritrichaceae > Salinilacustrithrix. Next base: position 527 of record JAKFET010000092.1, on the reverse strand, counting down.
TGATCACTGCACCGCCACCCATCTCCCCCGAGGGGTTCACCCGCAGGCTGAACCACTGCTCGCCCTCGGGGGTGTGGCACGGGTAGTCGCAGGTGAACGAGTCCCGGTCGCCGGCCAGCACGTCGCGGATGCCGGCGGCGATGGCCGGGGCGTCGTCTGCGAAGCGTCCCTCGGCGTGGTCGCACACGGCCAGGTAGTTCACGCCGACGCCGGTCCGCGTCTGGTCGGCGCCGGTCCGCTCGGCCGCCTGGTTCCAGGCCTGGTTCACCGCGACGATCCGCCCGCTGCCGTCGATGACGGCGATGGGTGCGGCGATCGAGTCGAACACCGACGCCGCCGACGCGAGGGCCTGGCGATGGCGGTTGGCACCCCGGCGGCGCTGCGTGGCGCGGGCGATGACGTCGCGCAGGACCTGCGGTTCGACGTCGCGCTTGCACAGGTACTCGTCGGCAACCTCGGCCATCGCGGCGTAGACCATCGCCCCGCCGGGCTGCGCCGTGACGATCACGACCGGGGTGTCCGGGGCG
>JAKFET010000017.1:0-45367 GCA_036675575.1 Acidimicrobiaceae bacterium | reverse complement strand
GCGACGGGACCGGTGGTGACACCGGGAACGGCACGGGTGGTGACTACGCCGGGAACGGGACGGGCGGTGACGCCGGGAACGGGACGGGTGGCGACAACGCCGGGGACGGGACCGGTGGCGACAACGCCGGGAACGGGGCCGGTGGCGACAACGCCGGGAACGGGACCGGTGGCGACAACGCCGGGAACGGGACGGGTGGCGACAACGGCGGGAACGGGACCGGCAACGACAGCGCCGGCAACGGAACGAGCGGTGACGATGACGTCATCGAGACCCCGGCCGGCGACGGCGACACCACGACCGGCTCGGACAGCTCCGGCGCCCCGGTCGCCCCCGTCACGCCGGTCACGCCGGTCACGCCGGCCGCCCCGGCCGAGCCCGTGCCGGCGGAGCAGCCCCGGCCCGTGGTGGTCATCTCCACCGACACGGTGACCCGCCCGACGACGGCGGTCCCCGCGGCTCCGGCCACGCCGGCGGCTCCGGCCGTCGGGACGTCCGGCTCCGCCGTGCAGAACGAGGTCCTCGGTTCGGTCACGACCCGGACCCCCTCGGCCGGTGTGGGTGCCCCGGACCCCGGCGCCCGCACCTCCGTCCTCGCCGCCACCGGCTTCGACCACACGTCGATCCTGGCGGCGCTCGGCAGCGCCCTGCTGCTGAGCGGCCTCGCCCTCATGCTCGTCAGCCGCATCCGGGTGCGCCGGGCCGCCTGAGACGAGGAGACCGCGACCCCGGGGACCTGGCCCGGGGTGCGAGCGGGCAGCGCTGTCGGGCGGGGCAGCGCAGCGGCCGACCCGGTGGGCGTGCGGGAGCGCTCACCGGGCGGCACCGCGCCCGGGGGACCCACCGCTACGCTCGCCTCGGTCGGGCCAGCGAGCGGCCCGTTCCTACACTGGAGCACGATGTCGACCGACCCCACAGGTATGCGGCCGTCGCCCGATGTCGAGGGGCGCAGCGCCCCAGCCGGCCAGCAGCGCCCGTCGCCGGCGCCCGGCGGCGCCCGCCGGGGTCGGGGCCGCAAGGTCCGCAAGGTCCACCGCGTCGTGCGCCACCTCGACATCTGGTCGGTGGCCAAGGTCGCCACCGTGTTCGCCCTCTGCGGCTACGTCGTGTCGATGATCAGCGGCTACCTCCTGTGGCAGGCCGCCGACCGCGTCGGCACCATCGAGGGCGTCGAGGGCTTCTTCGAGGACGCCGGCGGCTACGACTCCTTCGAGGTCCTGGGCGACGTCGTGTTCCGGGGCGCCGCGGTCGTGGGCCTGCTCCTCGCCGTCCTGTGGGTGTTCGGTGCCGTCCTCGGCGCCGTGCTCTTCAACCTGATCAGCGACCTCACCGGCGGCATCCGCCTCACCGTCATCGACGAGGACCTCATCGTGGCGCCGGCCCGTCGTCCGGCCGGCGCGCCGAGCGGACCCGGTGGGCAGGGCGGGCCGCCGAACGGACCTGCGGCCGGGCCCCGACCCGACCGTCCCGCGGCCGCCAGCACCGACCGCTGAGCACCCGCTCGAGCCGTCCCGGCTTGGTCGGCGCCAGGACCCCTGCTGCTATGTTGTCCCCTCTTCCGGGGCTATAGCTCAGTCGGTTAGAGCGCACCCCTGATAAGGGTGAGGTCACAAGTTCGATTCTTGTTAGCCCCACGGCTGGCCTTCGGCCAGCTTGAAGTTCTTCGGCAGGGCCTCAGAACTTCGGCCTGTTCCCGGAAAGCACGAGGCCACACCCGATGACGCTGCTGCGCCGTGCGATCGCCGCCCTCGGGGTGGCTGCGATGATCGCCGCCGGCCTCCGCATCCGCGGCACCGGCGGGACCCCGCCCCAGACCGGGGGCTGGCGCGAGCTGCGCGGTCCCGACCTGCGTTGAGCACGGGATCCGACCGGCGTCGCACCGCCGGCGTCCTGGGCGTGGGCGCTACCGGCGCCCGGGCCGCACGGCAGCTGGCCTCCACCGACGCCATCGACTCGGTCGTGCTCGGCGGCACCGGCGACCGGCCGGTCGCGCTGCAGCAGTCCCTCGGTGGTGGGTCCCGGGTCGGCGAGCCGATCGGGCCTGATGTCGGCGTCGTCGTCCTCGCCGGGCCCGCCGGCACCCACGTCGACGCCGCCCGCCGCGCCATCGACCTCGGCGTCGACGTCGTCTCCACCAGCGACGCCGTCGCCGACGTCGAGGGCCTGCTCGCCCTCGACGCCCGGGCCGTCGCCGCCGGGGTGCGAATCGTGGTCGGGGCCGGGTTCTCGCCCGGCCTGAGCTGCGTGCTCGTCCGCCACCTGGCCGGCTGGGTCGACGAGGTCGACGAGATCCACCTGTCCCGGTTCGGCACCGGCGGGCCGGCGTGCGCCCGGCAGCACCACCGCGCCCTCGCCGCCCGGGCCGTCGACTGGCGGGACGGCGACTGGGTCCGGCGTCGGGGCGGCTCCGGCCGCGAGCTCAGCGTCTTCCCCGACCCGGTCGGCTCCCTCGACTGCTACCGCGCCGCCCTCCCCGACGCCCTCCTGCTCCAACCGGCGTTCCCGCAGGCCTCCCGCATCGCGGCCCGGCAGGCCGCCAACCGCCGGCAGCGGATGCTGGCGCTGCTCCCCATGCTCCGCCGACCCCACCCCGAGGGGCGCATCGGTGCCATCCGGGTCGAGGTGCGCGGTCGAAGGGACGGCGAGATGGTCTACGAGGTGGCGGGCGCCATCGACCGTCCGGCCGTGGCCGCGGGCGCGGTCGCCGGCCTGGCCGCCCGCTGGACCCTGGCCGGCCGCTTCGAACCGGGCGCCGCCGGCCTGGCCGCTCGGGTCGACTCGGTGCCGTTCCTCCACGAGCTGTCTGCGCTGGGCGTGCGCGCCGCGGTCTTCGTCGGCGTCACCTGAGCCCGGCCCGGACAGCGGCTCAGGCGCGGTCGCCGCGCAGGAGGGCGAGGAGCTCGTCGTGGCCCTCCCCGTTGGTCGCCACGCCCGAACCCTCCCGGGGATCCGGCGAGCCGGACCAGGCGCTGAACCGCCCGCCGGCCTCCTCGAGGATCACGGGCATGGGCGCGATGTCCCACAGGGCCGCGGACGGGTCGACCATGGCGTCGATGCGGCCGGTGGCGACCATGGCGTAGCCGAAGCCGTCGCCCCAGGTGCGCAGGCCCCAGCCGGCGTGCTTCACCCGGAGCAGGGCGTCGTCGTCCCAGCGGGTGAACCCCGAGGCGGTGAGGAACGGCTCGGTGCGCGACCGGGGGCCGACCCGGGCGGGTCGCCGGTCGCCCCGCCGGTCGTCCTGGAACGCGCCGAGCCCGCGACCGGCGTAGACGCACTCACCGGCGGCCGGGAGGTTGATGACGCCGATGGCCCAGCCGTGCTCGTCCTCCACCGCCAGCAGGTTCGAGTAGAGCGGCACGCCACGCATGAAGGCCTTGGTGCCGTCGATCGGATCGATGATCCAGCGCCGCCCGGTGGTGCCGGCCTGGTCCCCCTCCTCCTCCCCGAGGACGGCGTCCTCGGGGAGGGCGGTGGCCAGCTCGGCCCGGATGTAGGACTCGGCGTCCTTGTCGGCTTCGGTCACCGGGGTGCCGTCGCCCTTGGCCTCGATGGCCAGGTCGTCGCTGCGGAAGCGGGTGAGCGTGCGCCGCCCCGCCTCCTTCGTGAGCTCGACGGCCCAGGCCAGCAGGTCGGGATCGGCGGGGGGCGGGGTCATGGACCGAGCATGGCACCGGCGGGACAGCGGTCCGGAAGGTTGTCGTGCGCCTCAAACTCTGTAATGATGTAATCATGACTACGCAGCAAGATGTCGAGACCGTGCGGGGGTGGTTCAAGGGGCGGGTGCCGGATGGATGGTTCGAGGCCCTGGACGTGCGGGGCGACCGCGACGAGCTGCTCGTCGTCGGCACGCTGCCGACGCCGTCGCTCGCCGACGGGGACGACGACCAGGCCCGTCGGGCTGCGGCCGTCTCCCGCATCGAGGGCTTCCGCGAGGACACCCGGGACGAGCGCATCGCCGTCGCGTCCGCGGCCGAGCGCACCTTTGAGCGCAAGGTGTCCTGGGCTGTGCGCTGCGGCGAGGTCGAGCGGCGGTTCACGGTGGCCAACGTGCCCGTGATGACCCGGCTGCTCCTGGACGAGCGCCAGGTGCTCGACACCCTCATCGAGGGCGGGATCGCCCGATCGCGATCGGAGGCCCTGGCCTGGTGCGTGAAGCTGGTCGGCGACAAGCAGGCCGAGTGGATCGAGGAGCTGCGCGAGGCGCTCGTCGCGGTGGAGAAGGTGCGGGCCGCCGGCCCGACCCGGTGACCGTCGGCTAGATCCGGACCGTCCGGGCCCAGAAGTCGAGCGGGTCCGGCGCACCGAAGCACTCGACCTGCACCGGCCGTCGGTTCCAGGCGAACAGCAGGAGCTCGCCCGCCGGGCCGCGCACCGCCATGTCGCCCTTGCCGTGGCTCCGGTCCACGTCGACGCCGCCCTCGTGGAAGGTGAACATCCACTCGCCGCCGGCGATGCCGCCGGAGGCGACCTCCTCGTCGGTGGCGTGGAGGTGGACGGTCTCGCCGGTGCCGGTGATGCCACGGGCCGCGGCGTGGGGCAGGAAGACGTCGGCGAGCTCGTCGATGCCGTCGACGGCCAGCGCGGCATCGATGGGGTCCGGCTCGCCGTGGGCGAGCTGGGCATCGACCCGGTGGACGACGACCTCGAGGGCGAGGCGACGGAACCAGAAGGCCGCCGTGGACGCCCCGGCCCAGTTCGGCCGGTGCTCGGCCGGGTCGGTCTCCGCCAGCGCGGCGAGCACCTCCTCGCCGGTCGTGGCCAGCAGCTCGAGCGGCGGGACGCCGTTCTCGGGGGGGTCGAAGGGCGCGAGGTCGGACCCGGGCTCGGCCCGGAGCTGGGCGGCCGCGAAGCGGAACACCCCGGACTGGTGGTGCAGCAGCTCGGTCACCGTCCACCCGGGGCAGGCGGCCACGCCGGCGTCCAGGTGCTCGGGCGGGGTGGCGAGCATGCGCTCGAGGTCGGCGCGCAGGTGGGCCAGGTGGGTGGTGTGCTCCATCGAACCCGACCGTACCGGCGCGGGTCCGCCAGAGGGTCGGCCCCGTGAGCGACCATGGCCCCGTGCACGATCACTCACACGATCTCGGCACGGCTCCCGAGGTCGCCCGCCTGCTCCGCTTCGCCGTCCTCGCCGTCGTGGTCCTGACCGCGATCGGCCTGTTCGTGTGGCGTCCCGACGGGGGCATCGCCATCCCCGACGCCGTCGACGGCCAAGGCGTGCGGGTCGAGGCCACCGTCACGGGGAAGTCGGACATCGACTGCGCCGGCACCGACCTCACCGGCGCCCCCATCGTCTGCGAGGAGATCCAGCTCGACATCACCAGCGGGGACTTCGAGGGGAGCACCGGCAGCTTCGAGCTCTACCCCCAGGCCGGCAGCCCCACCTTCGAGGCCGGCGACCGGATCGTCGTGAACGAGTACGCGGTGCCCGGGGGGGAGGTCTCCTACACCTTCGCCGACTACCAGCGGTCCCGGCCGATGGCCCTGCTGCTCGTGATCTTCCTCGTGGCCGTCGTCGCCATGGGGCGGTTCCAGGGCGTGCGCGCCCTCGCCGGCCTCATCGTGTCCGGCGTCGTCCTGCTGGCCTACGCGTTCCCCGCCCTGCTCGACGGCCACCCACCCCTCGGGGTGGCGCTGGTGTCGTCGGCGATCATCGCCGTGGCCGCGCTCTACCTGTCCCACGGCGTGAACGACACCACGACGGTGGCGCTGCTCGGCACGCTCGGGGCCCTGGCCCTCACCGGCCTGCTCGCCGCCATCTTCACCTCTGCGGCCCAGATCACCGGGCTCGCGTCGGAGGACCAGATCTTCCTCCTCGTCTCGGCCGAGGGCGTCGACGTCCGCGGCCTGGTGCTCGCCGGCATCGTCCTCGGCAGCCTCGGCGTGCTCGACGACGTCACCGTCACCCAGGTCTCCGCCGTGGCCCAGCTGCGGGAGGCGAACCCCGGCTACGGCGTGCGCCAGCTGTACACCAGCGGCGTGCGCATCGGGCGCGACCACATCGCCTCGGTGGTGAACACCCTGGCCCTCGCCTACGCCGGCGCCGCCCTGCCGCTGCTGCTCTTCTACTCGAGCATCGGCATCGGGTTCTCGGAGTCGATCACCTCCGAGATCGTCGCCGTGGAGGTCATCCGCACCCTCGTCGGCAGCATCGGCCTGGTCACGGCCGTGCCCCTCACCACCGGCCTGGCGGCCGTGGTCGTCACCGGCACCGGGTTCCGGCGGGGGCCGGGAGGCGACCACGACCACGCCCACGCCCACGATGACGACGCGAGCCCCGACCACGAGCACCCGGCCGGGCCGGCGCCCGCCCCGGCGGCGGAACCGCCGCGCACCACGGGCCCGGGCAGTCCCGGCTGGGACGAGTTCGGTCCCGAGGGCCACGAGTTCTGACGGTTGTCCACAGGAACTCCACACCTGTGATTTCACGGGTGTAGTTTCTGCGGCGACGAGCGGCCGGCGCTGGGTTGTCGTTTCGCGGGCGCGCCTGCGAGACTGTCCCGTCGCTCGTACCGGCGCCCGCGCTCACGCCCGTGAGGCTGCGGCGGCGCCCCTCGAAGGAACCCTCGCCATGTCCAAGATCTGCCAGGTCACCGGTCGCAAGCCCTCGTTCGGCAAGACCATCTCCCACTCGCACCGTCGCGGCAACCGTCGCTGGACCCCGAACATCCAGAAGCAGCGCTTCTGGGTCGAGTCCGAGAAGCGCTGGGTCACCCTCACGGTGTCGGCCAAGGGCATCAAGACGATCAACAAGAAGGGCATCGACGCCGTGCTGGCCGACATGCGCCGCAAGGGAGTGAAGCTCTGATGCCCAAGAACGACAAGCGGCCGATCATCAAGCTGAAGAGCACCGGTGGCACCGGCTACACCTACGTGACGCGCAAGAACAAGACCAACACGCGCGAGCGCATCGAGCTGTCGAAGTACGACCCGGTCCTGCGCAAGCACGTCATCTTCAAGGAAGAGCGCTAGTCACCGATCGGCCGGATCACCCGGCCGCCCAGGGACTCCGATCGAGGGCCGGTGCGTCGAGCACCGGCCCTCGTCGCGTCCGGACAGGCCCGGCATGACCGGCGGAGGGCGGGGGTAGGAACCCCGTCACCCGCAGGCCGCCCGTCCCCCGAGGTCGCTCCGTGCAGTTCCAAGCGCTCTTCTCCAGCCGTGATGCGGAGGCCGTCCACATCGACGGGATCCTGCACGACGGCGCCGGCCCCGGTCGGGCCGCCACCATCACCGGCGCCCGGCCCACGTCCGGCGTCCTCGCCGTCGTCATCCCGGGCACGCTCGACGCCTGGGCCGACGGCATGTCGATGCTCGAGGTCACCGAGGGCCGCGGCTGGCTCGAGATCACCGATGGCGCCACGCGCCTCAGCCTCAGACCGGTCGACGCCCACCACGCCTGACCGGCGCGCTCGACCGGCGGGTCCGATTGGGGAGGTGGGGTCTCCGACGGGCCCGCCGGCCGTACCCGACCCCGCCCTACCCTCCAGCGATGGGAGCTGACGAGGCCGCCGGCCCCGGCGAAGCGCTGGTCGACGTGGTCGACGCCGACGACCGGGTGCTCGGCACCGCGACGCGGGCCCGGATGCGAAGCGAGGGCCTCCGCCACCGGGCCGTCTACGTGGTCGTCCGCACGAGCGACGACCGGATCGTCGTGCACCGCCGGGCCGAGTGGAAGGACGTGTACCCCGGCGCCTGGGACATCTGCTTCGGTGGCGTGCTCGACGCCGGCGAGGGCTGGGACGAGGCCGCCGCGCGGGAGCTGGCCGAGGAGGCCGGCATCGACGCCACCCTCGAGCTGCTCGGCGTCGGTGCCCACGAGGCGCCCGGGATGGCGGTCAACGGGCGCGTCTACGGGTGCGAGCACGACGGGCCGTACCCGTGCCCGGACGGCGAGGTCGTCGAGGTCCGCACCGTCCCGGTGGCCGAGCTCGACGCCTTCCTGGCTGGCCACCCGCACTGCCCCGACTCGGTCGAGCTGGTCCTGCCGCTCCTGTCGATTGGAACTTGACCGCTCGGTCAAGGGAGACTGGCCCGGTGAGCGACGACCTGTTCCCGGACGTCCGGCGCCACGTGCTCGGGCGCCTCGGCCTGTCCTTCGACGACGGCCGCCGCTCGGTCCGCCTGCCCGACGAGGCCGTGCTGCTCGACGACGACGGCCACGTCAACTTCGGCGTCCTCGGCGTGCTGCTCGACATGGGGTCCTCCGGTGCGCTCGCCGGCGAGGAGTTCAACCCCTGGGTCCACGCCGACATCACCGTCCACCGGCTGCGCCCGCCGACGGGCGGGATGGCCGCCGTCGCCCGCACGCTCCGCCGGGGCAAGCGCACCGGCGTGGTCGAGCTCGACGTGCACGACGGGACCGGTGCGCTGGTCGCGGCCAGCACCCAGCAGATCACCTTCCTCGGCCCACCGCCGGAACCGGACTCGGACATGAGCGCCCGCCACGGCGCCTTCCAGTCCATGTTCGACGGCCGCTGCCACCTCACCGAGCCGCTGCCCGAGTACCTGGGCATCCGGGACGAGGGCGATGGGACCTGGGCGATGGACCACGGCCCCGACCGCACGAACGGGATGAGCGGCCTGCACGGCGGGGTGGCCACCACGCTCGTCGACGCTGCGGCGGCCGGCGCGGTCCGCGCCGCCCGGGGGGCGCCCTCCCGCACGGTGAGCGCCGCCGTGCGCTACCTGCGCCCGGCGCTCCACGGCCCCTTCACCGTCACCCCCGAGGTGCTCCACGACGACGGCACCGTCGCCGTGGTGCGCACCCCGGTGCTCGACACCGAGGGCACCCTCGTCATCAGCGCCGACGTCCACGTCGCCTGACGGAGCGGGGACCCTTGCCCCTGCGGGGGCACCGTGGTCGACTGCCGGCGTGACGCCCGGCCTCCTGTCCGTCGACGAGCTCCGCGCCCAGGTGGCGTCCGGGACGATCGACACCGTCATCTGCGCCTTCCCCGACCTGTACGGCCGGCTGATGGGCAAGCGCCTCGACGCCGGGTTCTTCCTCGAGGACCCCGCGCACGGCACCCACGCCTGCGACTACCTGTTCACCGTCGACATGGAGATGGAGCCGGTCGACGGCTACGGCTTCGCCAGCTGGGCCCAGGGCTACGGCGACGTGCACCTCGTGCCCGACCTCGCCACCCTGCGCCGGTGCAGCTGGCTCGACCGCACCGCGCTCGTGCTCTGCGATGCCGCCCTCGGCGATGAGCCGGTGCGCGTCGCGCCCCGCAGCCTGCTCGCCGTGCAGGTCCAGCGGGCCGGCGACCTCGGCTACACGGCCAAGGCGGCCAGCGAGCTCGAGTACTACCTCTACCGCGACACCTTCCCCGATGCCGCCCACCGCGACTACCGGGACCTGCACCCCGCCGGCTGGTACATCGAGGACTACCACCTGCTGCAGGCCAGCCGCACCGAGGACCTGAACGGCCCGTTCCGCCGGCACCTCGCCGCCTCCGGCATCCCGGTCGAGTCCACGAAGGGGGAGTGGGGGCGGGGCCAGCACGAGCTGAACATCGCCTACTGCGACGTCGGCGGGATGGCGGACCGCCACGTGCTGCTCAAGCACGCCTGCAAGGAGATCGCCGACCAGTTCGGCGCGTCGCTGACCTTCATGGCCAAGCCCGACGCCGCCGAGGCCGGCTCGTCGTCGCACCTGCACCTGTCGCTCTGGCGTCACGACGTCAACGTCTTCGCCAGCGACGAGACCTTCCGGCACTTCCTCGGCGGGTGGATGGCCCACGCCGCCGAGCTGATGGTGTGCTGGGCGCCCACGGTCAACAGCTACAAGCGGTACCAGGACCAGTCCTGGGCCCCGACGGCGCTGGCGTGGTCGCCCGACAACCGCACCGCCGGGTTCCGGATCGTGGGCGAGGGCCCGGCCAAGCGCATCGAGTGCCGGATCCCCGGCGCCGACGTCAACCCCTACCTCGCCTACGCGGCGGCGCTTGCCGCGGGCCTCGACGGCATCGAGCAGGGCACCGAGCCGCCGGCCGCCCTCGACGGCGACGCCTACGCCAGCACCGGCCTCCCGCCCCTGCCCCGCACCCTGGCCGAGGCCCTCCGGGCGTTCGAGTCGTCGGACTTCGCGCGGGCCGCCTTCGGCGACGACGTCGTGGACCACTACGCCCACTTCTTCCGCACCGAGGTCGCCCAGTACGACGCCGCGGTGACCGACTGGGAGCGGCGGCGGTACTTCGAGCGGATCTGAGCGCTTCGGGCGGTGTGTCTGTTTTCACACCGGAGTGGATATCTTGGTGACGACCGCAAGGTCGCCGGGGGCACGCCGTTCCCTCCGTGTCGGGTGGGCCCTGATCACGAGGAGAACCGATGCGAAGCCGTTCCCGAGTCGCAGCACTCGCCAGCACCGCCTGTCTGGCCGCCGGCCTGGCGGTCGGTGCCACCAGCGCATCCGCGGCCCCCACCTGGGCGCCGGCGGACACCGCCACCGTGCACCCGGGCGTGCAGACGTACACCGAGGGCGCCCAGTGCACGGCGAACTTCGTGTTCACCGACGCCACCGAGGTCTACATCGGCCAGGCCGCCCACTGCAGCGGCACGGGCGGCTCCACCGAGACCAACGGCTGCGACGCCGGCTCCCTCCCGGTCGGCACCCCGGTCGAGGTCGACGGGGCGTCCCGCCCCGGCACGATGGTCTACAACTCGTGGCTGACGATGCAGCAGGTCGGCGAGCAGGACCCGGACACCTGCGCCTACAACGACTTCGCGCTGATCAAGCTCGACCCGGCCGACCACGACCTGGTCAACCCGTCGATCCCGTTCTGGGGCGGTCCCACCGGCGTCGGTGACGCCACCGACGCGCTGGAGCGGGTGTACAGCTACGGCAACTCCAGCCTGCGCCTGGGCATCACCGCCCTGTCCCCGAAGACCGGCACCAGCCTCGGCACCACGGCCAGCGGCTGGAACCACCCCGTGTACACGGTCTCGCCCGGCATCCCGGGCGACTCGGGCTCGGCGTTCCTCGACAGCGAGGGCAACGCCATCGGCGTGCTGTCCACGCTCGCCCTCGCCCCCCTCGCCGGGTCCAACGGCGTGAGCGACGTCGGCCTGGCCCTCGCCTACATGGAGGCCCACACCTCCTTCGACGTCGACCTGGCGCCGGGCACGGAGCCGTTCTCGCCGATCCTCTGAGCACCGTGGGCGGGGGCGGTCGGTAGCGTCCGCTGCTGATGGCCAGCCCCCGCCCGCTCATCGGCCTCACCACGTACCCGCCCAACCCGGGCGACCGCTACGAGCTGCCCCGCCCGTACGTCGACGCGGTCCGCCGAGCCGGCGGGGAGCCGGTGCTGGTGCCGCCGGGGGTGGCCGACCCGGCCGGGCTGCTGGCCCGACTCGACGGCGTCGTCCTCGCCGGCGGCGGCGACATCGACCCGGTCCGGTACGGCGGGGCACCGCACGCGACGGTGTACGCCATCCACCCCGACCGCGACGAGAGCGAGCTGGCCCTGGCGCACCTCGTCCTCGAGGGTGCCGTCCCGACGCTCGCCATCTGTCGGGGCGCCCAGGTGCTGAACGTCGCCCTCGGCGGCAGCCTCCACGTCCACCTGCCCGACGTGGTCGACGGCACCGTCGTGCACCGCAAGGAGCCCGAGCTGCAGGGCATGCCGGGCCCGACCCCGCACGAGGTCAGCGTCGAGGCCGGCTCGCTGCTGGCCGACGTCATGGGCGCCACGCAGGTCACGCCGATGAGCTGGCACCACCAGGCTGTCGACCGGTTGGGCGACGGGCTGCGGGTCGTGGCCCGCGCCGCCGACGGCACGGTCGAGGCGCTGGAGCACGACACCCACCCCTGGCTCGCCGTCGTCCAGTGGCACCCGGAGCTCACGGCCGCCGGCGACCCGACCCAGCAGCGACTGTTCGACGCGCTCGTCGAGCGGAGCGCCACCGGCCGGTGACGGCGCAGGTGGCATCCTGACCCGATGAAGCTCCAGTGGAAGGTCGCGGTCGTCACCGGCGCCGCCAGCGGCATCGGTGCGCACGCCGCCCGGCTGTTCGCCGGCGAGGGCGCCACGGTGGTCTGCGTCGACCGGGACCACCACGGCGCCAACGCGGTGGTGAACGAGATCACCGCCGCCGGGGGCCGGGGCCTCGCCCTCACGGTCGACGTCGCCTCCGAGGAGCAGGTGCGGGGGATGGTCGAGCGCACCGTCGAGGAGTTCGGCCGCCTCGACGTGCTGTTCAACAACGCCGGCGTGATGCTCGCCGACGACGGCGACGCCGAGACCACCACCGAGGACGTGTGGGACCGCACGCTCGCCATCAACGTCAAGGGCGTGTGGCTCGGCTGCAAGTACGGGATCCCCGCCATGCGCGACACCGGTGGCGGCTCGATCATCAACACCGCCTCCTTCGTCGCACTCCTGGGCGCGGCCACCCCGCAGCTCGCCTACACCGCCTCGAAGGGGGCGGTCCTGTCCATGACCCGAGAGCTCGCCGTCCTGCACGCACGGGAGGGCATCCGGGTCAACGCCCTGTGCCCCGGCCCGCTCCGCACCAAGCTGCTCATGGACTTCCTCGACACCGACGAGAAGAAGCAGCGACGGCTGGTCCACGTGCCGATGGGCCGCTTCGGCGAGGCCGAGGAGATGGCCAAGGCCGCCCTGTTCCTCGCCACCGATGACTCGTCGTACATGACCGGGGCCACGTTCACGGTCGACGGCGGCATCACCGCCGCCTACGTCACCCCCGAGTAGCCGTGCTGGCGGCGCCGCTCCGGGTCCTCGACCTGACGCAGTACCTGGCCGGCCCGGCCTGCACCCGCCTGCTCGCCGAGATGGGCGCCGAGGTCATCAAGGTCGAGGCGGCCCCGTTCGGCGACCCGAGCCGGGCCTTCACCCCCCGTCGCAACCGGCGGGCCGGGTTCTTCGTCCAGCAGCACCGCGGCAAGCAGAGCATCTGCCTCGACCTGGCCACCGACGACGGCCGCGCCGTGGTCCGCGAGCTGGCCGACCACGTCGACGTCGTGGTCGAGAACTTCAGCCCCGGCGTCATGGACCGCAAGGGCTGGGGCTGGGAGGAGCTGTCGGCCACCAACCCCGGCCTGGTGCTGTGCTCGATCTCCGGGTTCGGCCAGAGCGGTCCGCTGCGGGACAAGCCGGCGTTCGACTTCGTGGCCCAGGCCTACGGCGGCGTGATGCACATGACCGGCGACCCCGACGGCCCGCCGACCTTCGTCGGCATCGGCCTCGCCGACACGGTCGCCGGCGTGCACGCCTTCGCCGCCATCGGGTGGGCGCTGCTGCGCCGCACCATGACCGGGCGGGGGACCCACATCGACGCATCGATGGTCGACTCCCTGGTCCACCTGCACGAGACCTCGATCTACGCACCGTCGATCACCGACGGCGAGTACGTGCCGATGCGGGCCGGCCGGCACTACCAGCCGTCGTCCCCCGGCGGGACGTTCCAGGGCCCCGAGGGCTGGATCGTGGTGTTCTGCACCCAGGGCCAGATCCAGGGCCTCTGGGACGCCATCGGCCACCCCGAGTACGCCGACGACGACCGGTTCCGCAACAACGACGGCCGCCTGGCCCACCGCGACGACCTCACCGCAGTCCTGGAGGAGTGGATGGCCGGCTTCGACACCGATGACGCCGTCATCGCCGCCCTCGAGGCGCACCGGGTGCCGTGCTCGAAGGTCCTGTCGCCGGCCAACTTCGCCGACCAGGCGCACCTGGTCGAGCGGGGGATGATCCGCTCGGTCGAGGACCCGGTGGCCGGTCCGGTCACGATCCCCGGCTTCCCGCTTGCCTTCGACGGGGACCGCCCGCAGCTCGACACCCCGGCCCCGCTGCTCGGGGAGCACAACCGCTCGGTGCTCACCGGCCTGCTCGGCTGGGACGACGAACGGGTCGACGGGCTCGAGGCCGCCGGGGTGCTCCAGTCCAAACCCCGCTGAGCCAGGGGCGCGAGACTCCGCTCATGACCGGGGGACGTGTGAGCATCGAGGAGGGCGTGGTCTACGGCCGCGCCGGCGGCGACGGGCGCGAGCTGCGCTGCGACGTCTACCGACCCGAGGGGGCCGAGGGTCCGCTCCCGGGCGTGCTCCTCATCCACGGCGGGGGCTGGCGCCAGGGGGATCGCACCCAGCTGCGCGGGTACGGCGTGCTCATCGGGCGGGAGGGCTACGTCTGCGTCGCCCCCGAGTACCGCCTGGTCCCCGAGGCGCCGTGGCCGGCCCAGATCGACGACGTCCGGGCCGCGCTCCACTGGATGCACGAGCACGCCGACCAGCTCGGCCTGGACACCGCCCGCATCGCGGTGGAGGGCAACTCGGCGGGCGCGCACCTGGCCCTGCTGCTCGCGGCCGACGAGTCCCTCTCGATCGGGGCCTGCATCGCCGTCTACCCGCCGACCCACCTCGTCTTCGGCGAGCACGTCGACGGGTCCATCCCGCTCATCGCCATCGCCGACGACGGGGGGTCGCTGGAGCTCGAGCGCGAGGTCAGCCCGCTCCTGCTCGCCTCGCCGTCGTTCCCCCCGACCAAGCTCATCCACGGCAGCGGCGACGACGTCGTGCCGGTCGCGGCCAGCTTCCGCATGTACGAGGCGCTCCACGCCCACGGCGTCCCGGTCGACCTGCACATCTACGCGGAGCAGCCCCACGCCTTCGACGCCGAGCCGCTGTACGGGCGGGCGACGGCCCGGGAGATGGTGCACTTCCTCGGTCGCTACCTCTGACCCGCCCGTGGTGGCCGGCCGGGGCCCGGGGTACGGAGCGGGGCGTCCGCCCCCTGACGAAGGAGCCCCCCACGTGACCTCCACCACCACCGCCGACCCGCTGCTCGCCGAGCTGCTCGAGCGCCGGGGCGCCCCCGTCGCCACCGTCGTCCTCGCCGGTCCCGGCTTCGAGGGCGACGTGCAGTCCCGCCTCGACATCCGCACGAAGGACATCGCCCGCCAGCTGGAGGACGCCGGGATCCCGGCGCACGTGGTGGAGCAGGTCGTGGAGGCGGTGCAGGGCCAGGTGGGCGACGACGGCCTCGGCATCGTGGCCGACGCCGGCGGGATCCTCACCTCGACCCTGGTCGGCGTCGACGAGGAGTCCGAGGTCGTGCAGGTCGAGGGCCTCCCCCGCTACGTCCCGTTCGTGCGCGACCGCTTCGTCAACCGTCCCCACGTCGTGGTGCGCTGCGACCGGGTCGGGGCCCAGATCGCCCGGGTCGACCGCGGCGAGATCGTGCGCGACACCGAGGTCACCGGCGAGACCGAGCACGTGACCAAGGTCGCGGCCGGCGGCTGGAGCCAGCGGCGCTTCCAGAACCGGGCCGAGCACACGTGGGACGAGAACGCGAAGGAGATCGCCGAGGCCATCGTCACCGAGGCCGACGCCATCGAGGCCGAGCTCGTCGTCGTCACCGGCGACGGGCGCGCCGTCCAGCTCGTGGCCGACCACCTGCCCGAGCGCTTCCGCGACCACCTCGTGCTCGACGACCACCAGCCCTTCGACGACGCGTCGGACGCCGTCGTGTTCGACCGGGCCACCACCCTGGTCAAGGACCGCGTCGGCCGCGAGCTGGTCGAGGTCCTCGAGCGCTACGCCGAGCACCGCGGCCGGGGCGAGGGCGTGGCCGAGGAGGTCGACGACGTGCTGGCCGCGCTGCGCCAGGGTGCGGTCGAGACGCTGCTGGTCTCGGGCGACTCCGGCCAGACCGTGCACGTCGCCGCCGAGGAGCCGATGCAGCTGGCGCTGGAGGCGAGCGCCATCACCGACCTCGGCTTCGACGAGGTCATCGAGGCCCGGCTCACCGACGCCGCCATCCAGTCGGCGCTCGCCGGCGGCGCCCGGGTCATGATCGTCCCCGAGCACGGCCCCAACAGCCCGAAGGACGCGGTCGGCGCCATCCTGCGCTTCTGACCGCCCGGCTCCGGGCTCGCTGGGGCCGGTACGGTCCGCGGGCATGAGCTCGCTCTACCCCTACGCCGACTGGTTCCCGGTCAACCGCACGCTCCCCGACGAGGGCCGCAGCCGCGAGGAGATCCTCGACGAGCTGCGGTCCCTCGCCGCGTCCGAGGACGAGGCGTGGGAGACGGGCAAGTGCTCGGGCTCGATGTACTGCGGCGACCACGACCACTACGGGTTCATGAACGAGGTGTTCGGCCTCTTCGGCCACATGAACATCCTCCAGCGGGACATGTGCCCGAGCGCCACCCGCTTCGAGGGCGAGGTCATCGCCATGGCCCTCGACCTCATGCACGGCGAGGCCGCCGCCGAGCGGGGCCACGACATCGCCGGCATGGTCACCTCCGGCGGCTCCGGTTCGATCATGCACGCGATGCTCGCCTACCGCGACCACGCCCGGGCCGAGCGGGGCATCACGAGCCCGAACGTGGTGAAGCCCGAGACCAGCCACCCGGCCTTCGACAAGGGCTGCCACCTCTTCGGCATCGAGGTCCGCAACGTCGCCGTCGACCCCGAGACCACCACGGTGCGGGCCGAGGACGTCGCCGCGCAGATCGACGCGGACACGATCGCCATCGTCGGCTCGGCCTGCAACTACGGCTACGGCACCATCGACCCCATCCCGGCCCTCTCCGACCTCGCCGTCGAGCGGGGCGTGGGCCTCCACGTCGACGGCTGCCTCGGCGGCTTCATCCTCCCCTTCGGCCAGGAGCTCGGGTACGACCAGATCCCCGTGTTCGACTTCCGGCTGCCGGGCGTCACCACCATCTCGGCCGACACCCACAAGTACGGCTACGGCCTGAAGGGCACCTCGACGCTGCTGTTCCGGGACAAGGCGGTGCGCAACAGCCAGTACTTCTTCCGCACCGACTGGACCGGCGGCAAGTACTGCTCGCCGGGCATGGACGGCTCGCGCTCCGGCGGCCTGCTCGCCGCCACCTGGGCGTCGATGGTGAGCCTCGGGCGCAGCGGCTACCGGGCCTACGCCCAACAGATCTTCGAGACGTCGTTCGCCATGCAGGAGGCGGTGCGCAGCCACCCCGAGCTGCGGATCCTGGGCGATGCCACGTTCCTGTTCGCCTTCACCAGCGACGAGTTCGACATCTACCACGTGAACGACTTCATGCGTCTGCGTGGCTGGCGCTTCAACGGCCAGCAGTACCCCAACGCCATCCACATGGCGGTGACCCGGCCCCAGACCCAGCCCGGCGTGGTCGAGTCCTTCGCCGCCGACCTGGACGAGGCCGTCGCCTACGCCCTCGAGCACCGGGAGGAGACGCCGAAGTCGGCGGCCGTCTACGGCGGCGTCGCCGGCGGCATGACCGACGAGGCCGACGACTTCATCCGCAACGTGATGGCCGACATGATGGACAAGCACCAGGGGCTGCCCCGCTGAGGCGCGAGGTCGCGGACCTCCGACGAGCGGGCGCCGCCCGGCGGCACCCGGGGCCGGTTTCGGGGGATCCGCGCACTTCGGACGGCACCGGGGTACACCCCGTGCATGGCGAGCAGCATCGGCGGCGCCGGGCGGGCGACCCCACCCGAGCCGATGGACCTCGTCCGCGCCGCGATACGGGCCCACGGACGCGGCCACGACGAGCTGTTCGACGAGATCATCGCCGCGCTCCTCACTGCGCCGCCGGTGCCGCTCGCGTTGGCGCTCGCCGGGTGCCTGGTGTCGCAGGCGGCCGACCGGTGGGACCGGGGCTGGCAGCCGGCTGACCTCCACCGGGCGATCGCCCGCCAGCTCGGCGCACCGGAGGCGGCGCTGCTCGCCGGCGCGGTCGTGGCGGGGTCGAGCGGGTATCGGGCGCTGGGCGACGAGGTCTGCCCCCGGTGGATGGCCCAGGTCGACGCCCTCGCCGGCCGGCCCGCGCACCACCTGCCGGACGGCGGCGCACCGTGGATCGATCACCTGCTGGCGAGCATCCGGCTGCTGCACGCGCTGGAGCAGCTCCCCGATCTGCCGCTGCTCGAGCCCCCGCCCTCGGCCTGGCGCGCGGGGATGGGCACGACGACCGGCGTCGACCGGTCCGACCGCGTCCTCGACCAGGTCCGCGCCCTGCTCGCCGAGGCCGAGTCCGCCGACCTCGACGCCGAGGTGCGCACCGCCGAGGCGCAGGTGCTCCTGGCGCGGCGCCGCGTCGACCGGGCCGTGCGCACCAGCGACGGTTCGGTGCCGACGGAGGACGTCGTGGCGCGCCGGGTCGCCGTCGACGCGCCGTACGCCGATGCGAAGGCGTCGCTGCTCGCCGGCGTCTGCGTCGCCAACGGCGCCCGGGCCGTGTGGACCGAGGAGGCCGGCTTCACCACCGTCTTCGGCCACCCGGCCGACATCGACGTGGTGGAGGAGCTGTTCGCGTCGCTGCTGGTGCAGTCCGCACGGGCCCTGCGACGGGAGGGGTCCAAGCGGGACCGCTTCGGGCGCAGCCGGACCACGCGGTTCCGGCGGGCGTTCCTCCAGACGTTCGCGCAGCGGCTCGCCGGCCGGCTGCGTGCGGTCGTCGATGCGATGCTCGATGCCGACGATCGGAGCGGTCGGATGCGGCTGGTGCTGGCGGCACGGGACGCGGCCGTGGAGCGGGCGGTCGCCGCGGCCTTCCCCGACGTCATCGACGCGACGGTGTGCCGCGATGCCCGTGAGGAGTGGGTCGCGCCGACCCTCTTCGACGATGCGGACGATGCGTGCCTCGGCGACCTGCTCGAGCGCCACCGGGCGAGCTGATGCGATGGTCGGCCTCGCCGGCCGCGGGTACGGACCTCGCATGCTGACGTCCACGAACCCGGCCACCGGCGAGCAGGTCGCCACGTACGACGAGCACTCGGCCGACGAGGTCCGCGACTTCGTCGAGCAGGCCCACGCACGGCACCGGGACTGGCGCCGGACCTCGTTCGACGAGCGGGCCGGCGTGCTGCGAGCCACCGCCGACGCCCTCGAGGCGCGGGCGGACGAGCTGGCCGAGCTGATGGCGGCCGAGATGGGCAAGCCGGTCACGGCCGGTCGCAGCGAGGTCGAGAAGTGCGCGTGGGCGTGCCGCTACTACGCAGAGACCGGCGCCGCGCACCTGGCCGACGTCCCGATCGACGCCGACCGCGACCGCAGCTACGTGCACCACGAGCCCCTCGGCGTGGTGCTGGCCGTCATGCCGTGGAACTTCCCGCTCTGGCAGGTGTTCCGCTTCGCCGCGCCGGCCCTGATGGCGGGCAACGCCGGGCTCCTCAAGCACGCATCGAACACCACCGGGTGCGCGCTGGCCATCGAGGACCTGTTCCGGGAGGGCGGCGCGCCCGAGGGCCTGTTCCGCGCCCTGAAGATCCCGTCGAAGCAGGTCGAGTCGGTCCTGGAGCACCCGCTCGTCCGGGCGGCCACGTTGACGGGCAGCGTCGGGGCGGGCTCGGCCGTCGCCGAGGCGGCCGGGCGACTGCTGAAGAAGACCGTCCTCGAGCTCGGCGGGAGCGACCCCTACGTCGTGCTGGCCGACGCCGACGTGGCGGCTGCGGCGAAGACCTGCGCGACCAGCCGGCTCATCAACTCGGGCCAGTCCTGCATCGCCGCCAAGCGCTTCATCGTGGTCGACGAGGTCCACGACGCCTTCGTGGCCGCCTTCGTCGCCGAGATGGAGGCGGCGGTCGTCGGCGACCCCATGGACGAGGCGACCACGGTCGGCCCGCAGGCCCAGGTGTCGCTGCGCGACGAGCTGCACGACCAGGTGCAGCGGTCGGTGGCCGCGGGCGCGCACCTGGTCCTCGGCGGCCTGCTCCCGTCGGGTGACGGCGCCTTCTACCCCCCGACGGTGCTGACCGGCGTCACGCCCGACATGGCCGCCGGCGCCGAGGAGACCTTCGGTCCGGTGGCGGCGATGATGCGGGCGGGCGACGAGGCCCACGCCATCGAGCTGGCCAACGACACCTCGTTCGGGCTCGGCGCCGCCGTCTTCACCGGGGACGTCGAGCGCGGCGAGCGCATCGCCGCGGTGGAGCTGGACGCGGGCTGCTGCTTCGTCAACGACCTCGTGGCCTCCGACCCCCGCCTCCCCTTCGGCGGCATCAAGGACTCCGGCTACGGGCGCGAGCTCAGCCACCTGGGCATCCGCGAGTTCACCAACCAGAAGACGGTCGTCGTCGGTCCCACCCGCACCTGAGAATTTCGTTCGTCTGTCAGGAGCGTCCTGACAACGGAACGAGATTCGCGGGTGTGGTGGGATGTCGGCCGTGACCACGGCCCTGGGGATCGACGTCGGCACCACCAACGTCAAGGCCGCCATCGTCGGGGCCGACGGGACGGTGCACGCCACGGCCAGCCGCAACCTGGTCGCCGACGTCGAGGGGGTACGGGCCGAGCTCGACGCCGAGTCGCAGTGGCAGGCGATCGTGGACGCCGTGCGCGAGTGCGTCGCCGCCGCCCCCGAGGCTGCGGCCGAGGTCGTGGTCGTCGGGGTGGACAGCCAGTACTCCTCCATCGTCCCCGTCGACGCCGACGGCCGTCCGGTCGCGCCCATGCGGCTGTGGTCCGACCGCCGGGGCACCGAGCGCAGCTACGAGGTCCTCGCCCGGCACGAGGACGCGTTCATGGGCTTCATCGAACGCCACGGGATCCCCCCCGTCGGCGGCGGACTGAGCCTGGGCCACGTCCTGCACCTGCAGCTCGACTGCCCCGACGTGCACGCCCGCACCACCGCCTACCTCGAGCCGATGGACCACGTGAACGCCCGGCTGACCGGTCGCATCGCGGCCAACCAGGCCACGCAGTTCATGTCCCAGCTGATCGACAACCGGGCCCTCGGCCAGACCGCCTACGACGAGGTGCTCCTCGGCTGGTCCGGCGTCGACCCCGCCCGCCTCCCGCCGCTGCTCCCGATGGACGAGCCCATCGGCGCCGTGCGGCCCGCGGTCGCCGAGCAGCTCGGCATCCCGTCCGCCGCGATCGTCGTCGCCGGCGTCAACGACACCCAGGCCGGCTCCATCGCCACCGACGCCCACCGCCCCGGGCGGGCCGGCCTCAGCATCGGCACCACGAGCGTGCTGGTGGACGCCATCGACACCAAGGAGGTCGACCTCGAGCACGAGGTGCTGTCGTGCCCCGGGCCCTTCACCGACCGCTACCTCGTCTTCGCCGAGAACGGCCTCGGGGGCAAGCCGCTCGAGCACGTCCTCGACAACGTGGTGCACACCGGCGGCTTCGACACCCTCGACCAGGTCCTCGCCCGGGTGCCGGCGGGCAGCGGCGGGGTCCTGTTCCTGCCCTGGCTGCGGGGCTCGATGGCGCCCGCGAACGACAGCGACATGCGGGGCGGCTACGTGAACATGAGCCTGGAGACCGGTCGGGAGGAGCTGGTGCGGTCAACCTGCGAGGGAGTCGCCCACAACCTCGCCTGGCTGCTGCCCCACGCCGAGGCCCTGACGGGCGAGCGCATCGAGGAGCTGGTCTTCGTCGGCGGCGCGGCCCGGTCGGCGGGCTGGGCGCAGATCGTGGCCGACGTGCTCGACCGACCCGTCGTGGTTCCCGACCGTCCCGAGGTGGCCATCGCCCGGGCCACCGCGCTGCTGGCGCTGCACCGCCACGGGGTCCTCGACCGGGCGGACCTGTCGCGGCTGGCGAGCAGCGGCGAGGGCCGGGACCCGATCGCCGCCCACCACGAGGTCTATGCCCGGCACCAGCCGCAGTTCGAGGCCGCCTTCGAGGCGCTGCGCCCGATCAGCGGCGCGCTCAACGCGCGCTGATCAGCGGACGTCGTCGCCGATCGGCACGCCGTCGACGACCTGGTCCAGGTACTCGCTCATGCCGATGCCCTTCTGGCCGCGGCACTCGAAGCGGGTCATGGCCTCGGTGATGCGGGTGAAGAGCTCGTTGCCGTCCGGGTCCTGGCGCCGGTTGCGCAGCGGGATCAGGGAGATGACCTCGCCCGTGACCTCGTAGGTGTCGTGGTCGGTGGTGACCGAGCAGCGCATGGCCGTCTGGTACTTGTCCTCGTCCCAGTCGGACTCGATGGTGCAGTCCCGGATGAGGTGGTACTCGTTGCCCTCGAGGACCATGCCGCTCGGGCGGCCGCCGACGACCGAGATCATCATGGCGAAGTCCTTCGAGAAGGTCATCGGCAGCCAGCGGTACCAGGACAGCGCCTGCCAGTAGCGGGGGCCCCAGGACTTGTCGCGCAGGCCGAGGCCGTCCATGTCGATGGTCTCCTCACCGACGCGGATGGTGCCGGTGACGGCGCAGTGCTGCTCGTAGTGGGCCTTGGCGAAGGACTTCTCGGCCTCGACCTCGATCTCGGTGCCGTCCTCGTACTGGGGCTTGCCGCCGTACATGGGGGACACGCCGCGGTAGTCGAGGTCGACCTCGCACTCCACCCACGGGTTCTCCTTGAACGCCGCGCGGGGGTCGGCCATCTGGCCGGGCTCGTCGAGCAGGCAGACCTTGCCCTGGTAGCGCACCTTGAGGTGCTCGAACGGCACGACGACCTCGATGGACAGCCCGCCGGCCTCCATCTTGTCGTTGCTGTCGATCTGGGGGCGGCCGTACACGAACCCCACCCGACCGCCGGGCAGGTAGACGCAGACCGTCATCTCGGCGTAGCCCTCGTTCACCCGGTTGCCGAGGCGGAACCAGCCGCCGACCTCCTGGGCCGCGTCGAACGCGTTGAGGTACATCGACTCGTTGTAGTTCTGGGCCTCGTCCGGCTCGTGCGTGTACTCGTCCTCGGGCTCGAGGACGGTGACGATCTTCTTCTTGGACTCGGTGTCGGACACGGTTCCCCCGGCTGTTGGTTACGGCTGTTGCCAACCTATCCAACCAGTACGGTTCGCACCCGTGCGAGACGTGCTCGACCCGTCCACCGGTGCCGTCGTCGACCGGGTGCCCGAGCTGGCCCCCGGCGACGTGGACGCCGTGCTCGCCCGCACGGTGGCGGCGCACGCCGACTGGTCCCGGTCGAAGGTGCGGGTGCGCAGGGACGTGCTGCGCGACCTGGCCCGCCTCGTGCGCGTCAACGCCGAGCACCTGGCCCGGCTCGAGTCCGCCCAGGCCGGCAAGCCCATCGGCGCAGCCCGGGGCGAGGTGGCAGCCGCCGCGGAGGTCTTCGACTTCTACGCCGGCGCGGTCGACAAGGTCCACGGCTCCACCATCCCGGGCAACGCCGACGGCACGCTGCTCACCTTCCGGGAGCCGATCGGGCCGAGCGTGGCCATCGTCCCGTGGAACTTCCCGCTGCTCATCCTGTGCTGGAAGGTGGCGCCCGCGCTGGCGATGGGCAACGCGGTGGTCGCCAAGCCGGCGTCGCAGACGCCGCTCACCGCCGTCGCCCTGGCCGAGCTGGCCGAGGGCGCCGGCCTCCCGCCGGGCACGTTCCAGGTCGTCACCGGTCCGGGCGGGTCGCTCGGCGAGGCCCTCGTCACCGACCCCCGCGTCCGGAAGGTGTCCTTCACCGGCTCCACCGAGGTCGGCTCGCGCATCATGGAGCTGGCCGCCCGCGACATCACCCGCGTCGGCCTCGAGCTCGGCGGCAAGTCGGCGAACGTGGTGTTCGACGACCTCTCCGACGACCAGCTGGATGCCTGCGTAGCCTCCTCGCTGTGGTCGGTGTTCGACAACACGGGCCAGGACTGCTGCGCTCGCAGCCGGATGTTCGTGCACGAGTCCGTCGTCGAGGACTTCACCGAGCGCCTCGTCGCCGCCACCGAGGCCATCCGCATCGGCCCGACGGCGGACGCCGGCACGGAGCTCGGCCCGCTGATCTCCGAGGACCAACGGGCCATCGCCGAGGGATACGTGGCCTCCGCCCGGGCCGACGGCGCCCGCCTGCGCACCGGCGGGACCCGACCCGACCTGCCGGGCAGCTACCTGGCGCCGGCGGTGCTCGACCGGGCCGACGTCGGCATGCGGTTCATGCAGGAGGAGATCTTCGGGCCGGTGGTGGGCATCCAGTCCTTCCGCACGGAGGACGAGGCCGTCACCCTGGCCAACGCCTCGATCCACGGGCTCTCCGGGTCGATCTGGTGCCGGGACGTCGGTCGGGCCCTGCGGGTCGCCCGCCGGGTCGAGACCGGGATGCTGTCGATCAACACGTCCTCGTCGGTCCACATCGAGGCGCCCTTCGGCGGGGTGAAGCAGTCGGGGATCGGCCGCGACCAGGGCCTGGTGGCCCTCGAGCACTTCTCCGAGCTCAAGACCGTGTTCATCGCGACCGATTGAGGTCCCTGTGACCCCGTCCCGGACCGCCGCCGCCCTCACGACGATCGCGCTCCTGCTCGGGCTGCTCGTCACGACGGTCGCCCAGGCCTCCGTGGCGTCGGCGTCGCACCAGGAGCGGATCTCGGGCGCGGACCGCTACGAGACCGCCGCCCGGGTCTCCGCCTCCCGCTTCGCCGCCGGGGTCCCCGTCGCCTACGTGGTCACGGGCACCAGGTTCCCCGACGCGCTGGCCGCCGGCGTCGCCGCCGGGGTGGAGCGCGGGCCGGTCCTGCTGACCCAGCCCACCGCGCTGCCCCCGGCCACGTCGGCCGAGCTGGACCGCCTCCGTCCGGCCGAGATCGTGGTCGTCGGCGGCACGACCTCCGTCTCCGACGCCGTGGTCGCGCAGCTCGAGGCGAAGACGGCGGGCGAGGTCACCCGGGTCCAGGGCAGCGACCGCTTCGCCACCGCCGCGGCGGTCGCCCGCCACGCCTTCGCCGCCCCGACCACCGCCGACGTCGCCAGCGGCGAGTCCTTCCCCGACGCCCTCTCGGGCGTGCCGGCCGCCGTGCGCCAGGCGGCGCCGCTGCTGCTGGCGACCCGGGACACCCTCCCGGATGCCACCGCGCAGTACCTCGCCGAGGCCCGGGTGCGCGACGTCGTCGTCCTCGGCGGTCCGGGCACGGTCAGCACGCAGGTCGAGGACCGGCTGCGCGCGCTCGCCGGCAGCGTCACCCGCGTGGCCGGCGAGACCCGCTTCGCGACGTCGGCCGCAGTGTCCCGGCGGACCTTCCCGGCCGGTGCCCCCGTCGCCTACCTCGCCACCGGACGGAGCGCCGCCGACGCCCTCGCCGCCGGCCCGGTCGCCGGTCTCGCCGGCGGGCCGGTCCTGCTCGTGGGCGGCAACTGCCTGCCGCCGGCGATCGAGTCCGAGATCGCCCGCCTGCGCAGCGCGGGCGCGGTCCGGCTGGTGATCCTCGGCGGGGACCGGGCGGTCGGCACCGGCGTGGAGGACGAGACCCGCTGCCCCACGTGGGGCGACCAGCCCGGGAACCCCACCGTGGGCACCAAGCCGACCACCGCCGCCTGGGCCGACGACGGGCCCGACCCGCACATCGTGCGCTTCGGGCACCAGTGGTACGCCTACACCACCGGCACCACGTGGGGGAACCACATCGGCGTGCTGCGGTCCGACCGCCCCGACGGCGGGTGGCGCACGACGACGGGCCAGACGTGGGGCTCGACCGCGCTGCCCTCGTACCCCGACTGGCAGGTGCCCGACACGCAGTGGGCGCCGGCCGTCTACCGCCACGGTGGGCGCTACGTCATGTTCTACGCCGCCGAGGCCCGGGGCCGCGGCGAGTGGTGCCTCAGCGTGGCCGTCGCCGATGCCCCCGAAGGCCCGTTCCGCGACCAGACGGCGGCCACCGGCCCGATCGTGTGCCAGGACCACATCGGCGGCGTCATCGACCCGCACCCCTTCGTCGACGCCGACGGCCAGGCGTGGCTGCACTTCAAGAACAACGACGGCATGACCGACCGGGACGGGCAGTCCGGCGACGAGCTCGCCGTGTCGAAGGTGTGGGCCGCCCGGCTCAGCGCCGACGGCACCCGCCCGGAGGGGTCGTTCCACGAGGTCCTGGCCAAGGACACCAGGCGGTACCCGTGGCAGACGACCGTCGACAACCCGCAGATGGTCCTGCACGGAGGGGTCCACTACCTGTTCCACACCGGCGGGGACTACGTCGGCAACGGCACCTACGCCAGCGGCTACGCCGTCTGCGCCGGCCCCCTCGGCCCCTGCCCGGAGTCCCGCCAGATCCTGAGCAGCTACGGCAGCGTGGCCGGTCCGGGCGGTGGCACCGTCGCCCGTGGCGCCGACGGCCGCTGGTGGATCAGCTACCACGCCTGGGCGTCGGGTTGCTACGACTACTCCTGCGGCGGCGAGCGCAGGCTGTACGTCGCGCCGCTGTCGTTCTGATGCCTCGCTGAGCGCCGCTACCGCAGCCGTCTCACCGCGGTGCGCAGCTCGGCCAGGGCCCGCAGCTCGGCGTCGACCGGGTCGGCCACCAGCTCGTCGGCCGTGGCCGAGACCGCGTCCGTGAGCCTGCGCCGCGCCGCTGCTGCGCGTCTGCGCGCGCCGACGCCGGCCAGGGCGCGGGCGATCCCGCTGAGCAGCAGGCCGGCCAGGGCACCGCCGATGGCCATCGCCGACGGCCACGGCACCTCACCGATCTTCGGGGTCGGCAGGTCGGGCAGACCGAACCAGGCGACGACGCCGATCACGACCAGCCAGACCAGGCCGACGGCCATGATCCCGGTGAGCAGCCACTGGAGCCGGGAGGCGGCGCGCCACCAGCCGGCTGGCTCGGTCGGCAGCCGCGCGGACCCGATCTGGCGGTCGAGGGAGTCGGCCACGTCGGCGCGCCGGGCCGACGCCACGCCGCTGACCCGCTCGGCCCACGCCGGCGGCAGGCCGGTGGTGGTGTCGTCGACGAAGTCGCGCAGGGCACGGCCGAGGGCGGCGTCGGCCACGGTGGAGGGAGCGGGCCGGGAGGTGCGCCCGATGGTGGTGGTGCCGGGGTCCGGGGGTGGGCGGTCGAGCCCGAGCCGCCGGAGCGGGTCCGGCCGCAGGCGACCGAGCCAGCGGGTCGGCGGCCAGCCGACGGCCTGGGCGGCGCGGCGGCGGTGGGCGGCGCCGACGGCATCGGCCACCGCATCGGCGCCGGAGGCCTCGGCGAACGCGGCAGCGAGCGCCCGTCGCGCCTGGCGATCCGACGCCTCGGGGTCGCGGTCGCCCACCTCCCCGGCGAGGCGGTCCGACAGCCAGTCCACGTCGGCGTCCAGCCGGGCGACCAGGGCCCGTCGCTCGGCGGTGCGGGCCGCCAGCTCGCGGCGGAGGGCGTCGACGCCCTCGCCCGTGCGGGTCGACGTCGCCACCACCCGGACCGTGGCGAGGCCGTCGTCGCGCAGGAGCCGGGTCAGGTCGTCGACCACCCGCTGCCGGCCGCCCTCGCCGACCAGGTCCACCTGGTTCAGCACCACGATGGTCACCGCGGCGTGGCCGGCGAAGCGTCGCAGGTACTGCTCGTGCAGCGCGGCGTCCGCGTACTTCTGCGGGTCGACCACCCACACGAACGCGTCGACCACCTCGACCAGCCGGTCCACCTCGGCCCGGTGGTCGGCCTCGACCGAGTCGTGGTCGGGCAGGTCCAGCAGCACGAGGCCGTGCAGGTCGGGGGCGGCGCCGGCCGGCACCACGTGACGGCGGGGCACCTCGAGCCAGTCGAGCAGGTCGGCGGTGCCCTGGCCGAGCGTGCCGTCGGCGTCGTAGACGGCCGCCTGCGCCGTGGAGGTCGTGGGCCGGCGCACCCCGACGGACGACACGTCCTCGCCCACCAGGGCGTTGAACAGCGAGGACTTGCCGCTGCCGGTCGCGCCGGCGAGGGCCACGACGGTGCGGTCGGCGCCGCGGCCGAGCCGGGTCTGGGCTCGCTCCGCGGTGGCGGTCACCTCGCCGGTGAGGTCCTCGGGCAGCCGACCGGGGCCCGCCCGCGCGATGGCAGCGACCTCGCCGAGGGTGTCGAGCCGCTCCCGCAGCTCGCGGTCGGCCCGCTCGGTGCGGCGCTCGTCGCGGCGGCTCACCGGCGCCGTCCCGTGCCGAGGTCCCGCCGGAGGTCGCCGGCGAGCGTGCGCAGCGACTGCGCCGCCGACGCATCGGGCCGGTGCGCCTCGACGAGCGTCGTGTAGCGGGCCGCTTCGGCGTCGAGGAGGGCGGCGGTGCGCCGGTCGAGGTCGGCGCGGGCCTGCTCGGTGAGTCGCCGCACCGCCTGGTCGCCGAGGAGCGCCTCGAGCAGCGTGGACCCGACCGCGGTGCTCCCGCCGGCGATGGCGACCTCGGCCCCGGTGAGCCCGCCGGTCTGGGCGAAGACCCCGACCATCAGCACGAGGGCTGCGCCGTTGAGGCCGTAGGAGAGGATCTTGGCGGTGGTGCGCTTGCCGGCGCCCTCCTGGCGCAGCAGGTCGAGCAGGCCTCCCTGCCAGTCCCGCACGAGCCGGGACGCCCGCTCCGTCAGGTCGGCCGACGGGCGGCGCAGCTCCTCGCCGGCCCCCTCGAGCAGGGCGCGACCGGCCGACGTCGCCCGCCAGCGCAGCACGACCTGGTCCGTCGCCTGCGCGACCCGCTCGCGCACGAGGGTCTCCACACCGGTCTCGACCGCGCCCTGGAACTTCTCCACGTTGCGGGGCCGGCCGGTGACGCTCGCGGCGAGGCGGTCGCGGAGCCGGCCGATCCTCGACTGCAGCTCGCGCAGCAGCTCGCCGGTGCCGACGAGGTCCTGCCAGCGGGCCAGGACCTCACCCCGCATGACGGTGCCGTCCCGGACGTCGTCGGCGAGGTGACGATGGGCCTCGGCGAACGCGCCGGTGGCGATGCCGGCCAGCTGGTCGGCGGCAGCGATCTGCTGCTCGACGACGCCGGCGACCTGCTCGGTGCGGGTCGACACGTCGGCGACGGCACCGGCCAGGCTGTGCCGGACGAGCTCGGCCCGCGCCTCCCGGTCGGCGGCGAGGTCGTCGAGCCAGCTGCGCAGGGGCTGCACGGCGTCGTGGGAGAGGCGGCCGTCGACGAGCGGCTGCTCGTCGATGACGAACAGGGGCGCGTCGCCCAGGCCCTCCTCGGCGAGCATCGACGACAGGTGCGGGGCGATCTCGTCCCCTGCGCCCGGCGGGACCCGGTTCAGCACCAGCCCGATGCCCACACCGCGTCGCGAAGCGGTGCGGAGGAAGTCCCACGGCACGGCGTCGGCGTAGCGGGCGGCCGTGGTGACGAAGACCCAGAGGTCGGCGGCGTCGAGCAGGTGCTGGGCGATCTCGCGGTTGCGGTCCAGCACCGAGTCGATGTCGGGCGCGTCGAGCAGCGCCAGGTCCTCCGGCACGGCGTCGGACGCGACGAGCTGCAGCTGGTGGGCGCCCTCGACCTGCTGGCCGGGGGTGCCGCGCACGCGGGCGAGGGACCCGAGCACCCGGTCGTCCTCGAACCAGCGGGCGGCGGCGGGGTGGTGGATCAGCACGGGCGACCGGGTCGTCGGGCGCAGCACGCCGGGCACCGTGACCTCCGCGCCGACCACGCTGTTCACCAGCGTGGACTTGCCCGCCCCGGTCGAACCGCCGACCACGGCCAGCACCGGCGCGTCGATGTCGCGCAGCCGGGGGATCACGTAGTCGTCGAGCTGGCGCCGCACGTGGTCGGACGTGCGGCGAGCCGACTCGACCTCGTCGGTGGCCAGCGGGAGCCGCACGTCGTCCAGCTGCGTGCGCAGCGCGGTCGTCGTGGCCAGCATCCCGTCGAAGTCGATGCGATCCATGATGCCGCTCCATGCCCAGCCGGCGCCGCCGCCGACCGCGTCGGGCTTCGAGGAATTGCGTTCCCTCGTCAGGACCCTCCTGACGAAGGAACGAAATTGTCGGGGGTGGGGGTGCGCAGGGTTCACTTGACCTCGTGACCGATCCCGCCGTCGAGGCCGAACGCCGTCGCACGTTCGCCATCATCAGCCACCCCGACGCGGGCAAGACCACGCTCACGGAGAAGTTCCTCCTGTACGGCGGCGCGGTGCAGGACGCCGGCCAGGTCAAGGCCCGGGGCGAGCGGCGCAAGGTCCGGTCCGACTGGATGGAGATGGAGCAGGAGCGCGGCATCTCGATCACCTCGACCGTGCTGCAGTTCCCGTACCGCGACCGGGTGCTGAACCTGCTCGACACGCCCGGCCACCGGGACTTCTCCGAGGACACCTACCGGGTGCTGGCGGCGGCCGACGCCGCCATCATGGTCCTGGATGCCAGCTCGGGCATCGAGCCCCAGACGCTCAAGCTGTTCGAGGTGTGCCGGGAGCGGCGCATCCCGCTGCTGACCTTCATCAACAAGTGGGACCGGCCGGGCAAGGAGGCCCTCGAGCTCACCGACGAGATCGAGTCCACCCTCGGCCTCGCCGCCATGCCGATCACCTGGCCGGTCGGGATCGCCGGCGACTTCCGGGGGCTCGTCGATCGGCGCAGCGGCGACTACATCCGGTTCTCCCGCACGGCGCGCGGCGCCACCGCGGCCGGCGAGGAGGTGCTCGACCCGGCGGCGGCGGAGGAGCTCGACGGCGACAGCTACCGGACGGCCGTGGAGCAGATCGAGCTGCTGGAGGCGGTCGGGTCCGACTTCGACCAGGAGCTGTTCGAGATGGCCGAGGCCACCCCGGTCTTCTTCGGCTCGGCCCTCACCAACTACGGCGTGCGGCTGCTGCTCGACGCCGTCGCCGACCTCGCGCCGTCCCCGCTGCCCCGTCCCGACGTCGACGGGGAGGCCCGTCCCCTGCAGGCGCCCTTCAGCGGGTTCGCCTTCAAGGTGCAGGCCAACATGGACCCCAGCCACCGCGACCGCATCGCCTTCGTGCGGGTGTGCTCGGGCCGCTTCGAGCGCGGCATGGTCGTCACCCACGGCCGCACCGGCAAGCCCTTCAGCACGAAGTACGCCCACTCGGTCTTCGGCCAGGACCGCGAGACGCTGGACGAGGCGTTCCCGGGCGACGTCATCGGCCTGGTGAACGCCATGGAGGTGCGGGTCGGCGACACCCTCTACCTGGACCCGCCCGTCGAGTTCCCCGGCATCCCCGCCTTCGCACCGGAGCTGTTCGCCATCGCCCGCCCGAAGGACGTCGGCCGCTTCAAGCAGTTCCGCAAGGGGATCGCCCAGCTCGACGAGGAGGGCGTGGTCCAGGTGCTGCGCGACCGCGACCTCGGCGACCAGGAGCCGATGCTCGCCGCCGTCGGCCAGATGCAGTTCGAGGTGGCCGCCGCCCGGCTCACCGCCGAGTTCGGATCGCCGGCCGAGATCTCCATGACCCGCTACTCCATCGCGCGCGTCACCGACGAGGAGACCATGTCCCAGCTGCGGGGCATGAGCGGCACCCGGGTCCTCGAGCGCTCCGACGGCACGCTGCTCGCGCTCTTCGAGTCCGTCTACTGGCTCCAGCGGATCGAGTCCGACCACCCGGACTGGATGCTCGAACCGCTGGTCGCCGAGGGGATGGCGGGGTAGGACTGGAGCGTGGACGACGACGAGGTGGGCGGCCGCCCGCTGCGGGGCGTGGTCGAGGTCGAGTGGGACGGGTGGGAGCACGACCGACCCCGCTCGAAGGCGGGCTGGATCGTCGGCACGCTGCTCGTCGTGGCCGTCGCCGCCGTCGCCGGGCTCACCTGGTGGGCCCTCGGTGCCGACGCCGACCTCGACGACGGGCTGGGCGGCGCCGTGGTCGACGAGCCCCGAGCGTCGGCGACCACCCTCGCAGGAGGCGAGCCCGACGACGACGCCACCCTCGACGCCCTGCGCGCCGCGCTGCCCGGGGACCTGGAGGGGTGCGTCCCGCCGCCCGACCAGCCGGAGGGCCCGGCGCCCGACGGCACCGTTCGCCTCGAGTGCCCCCGCCCCTCGGCCCCGTCGCTGGTCACGTTCACCCTGTTCCCCGACGACGCGGCGCGGGACCAGGCCTTCGACGACACGGTCGCGGTGCTGGAGCTGGACGCGCCCGCCTCGGGCGACTGCGCCCTCGGCGCCGGCGCCGTCCACGAGTACGTCGGCGCCGGCGGTCGGGGTGAGGTGGCCTGCCGGCGGGCCGACGACCGGGTCGACCTGGCCTGGACGGACGCGGGCGCGCCGGTGCTCGGGGTCGCCGGCGGGCTCGGCTCCTACGCCGAGCAGTACGGGTTCTGGTCCGAGCTCGTCGACCGCACCGATGCCTCGTTCCCGCTCCCGGTCGAGCAGGCGCTGCTGGACCAGCTGCCGGGTGAGCTGACCACCCGCTGCGACCGCGACCAGCTCCTCGCCGAGGATGCCGGGGGCTCCCTCGCGATCACGTGCCTGCCGGCCACCGGCGAGGCGACCGAGGTGTCCTGGATCCGCTTCGCCGGGGCCGACCCCATGACCGCCTGGATCGAGGCCGAGCAGCTGGCCCTGTCCGGGGCCGTCACCGACACCACCGAGCTCGCCTGCCGGCCGGGCGGGCGTGGCCCGTCCGGCGAGCTCCCGGCACCGTGGGTCGGCGCCACGCCGTACCGCCAGGGCACGTCCACCGGCACGGTGCTGTGCCACGTCGACGAGGAGGGCCGCAGCGCCATCGCCTGGACCCGGGCCGGCGTCGCCATCGGCAGCATCGCCGTCTCGGACGGCAGCGTCGGTGACGTCTCCATGGCCGACCTCGCGGCGTGGTGGGAGGCGGGCGGCCACCTGCCCTGAGCAGCGCGCCGTGGCGTCAGCAGCGGCTGCCCTCCGGCGGCACGACCTCGTCGACGAGGTAGGCCACCGCGAACCGGTCGATGCAGTCGCTGCCCTGGAAGACGACGGTGTGCCCGTCGCCCTCGTGGGTGAGCAGGACGCCGCTGGCCAGGCGCTCGGCGACGGCCACGCCGTTCTCGTGCGGGGTGGCCGGGTCGCCGGTGGTCGAGACCACGAGGATCGGCGGCGCACCCTCGGCCGAGATCGGGCCCAACGGGTCGGGGTCCGCGGCCCACACGGCGCACCGCAGGTAGTCGTTCACGATCGCCTCGCCGAAGCGGGGGGCCCGGGCCGCCGCCGACGCGGCCGCGTCCAGGTGCTGGCGCGGGTCGGTGGGCCAGGCGCTGTCGAGGCACGACACGGCGAAGTAGGCCGAGAAGTCGACGAGGCGCAGGTACTGCGACGCGAGGGTGCGCAGGCCGCTGCCGTCGCCGGCCCGGGCGCCGGCGATCGCCGCATCGAGGGCAGGCCAGAGGCCGGTGTTGTACAGCGGCATGGCGAGACCGATGGAAGCCTCGCCGGGGCCGAGCACGCCACCCTCGCCGGGGATGCCGGTCTCGGCCGCGGCGAGGACCTCGTCGACCGCGGCGACGGGATCGTCCAGGTCGCACGCGGGCCGGTCACCGCAGCCGGCGGCCCAGCGCGCCAGCGCCGTCTCGAACCCGAGCGCCTGCTGCACGGCCACGTCGATGCCGGTGGGCGCCGGGTCGACGACGCCGTCGAGCACCATCGTGCGCACCCGGTCCGGGAACAGCTCGGCGTAGGCCTGGCCGATGGACGTGCCGTAGCTGAACCCGACGTAGTCGATGCGCTCGTCGCCCATTCCGGCCCGGACGAGGTCGAAGTCACGCGCGACGTCGCGGGTGCCCACGTGGGGCAGCAGGTCGCCGCGCCGGTCGGCGCAGTCGGCGGCGTAGTCCTCGCTCACGTCGATGAGCGCGTCGGCGTCGGCGGGGTCCTCCACCGTGGGGTCCACCGCGTAGAGCCGGGCCGGATCGACGCCGCAGGCGAGTGCGGTGGACCCGCCGACGCCGCGGGGGTCGACGGCCACGATGTCGAACCGCTCGCGGATCGCGTCCGGGAAGGGGAACGTGGCCAGCACGTCGACCGCGCCGCTCCCCGGCCCGCCGAAGTTCACGAACAGCGGTCCGATCCGATCGCCCCGGGCCGGGAGGCGCAGGACGGACAGGTCGAGGGTGGGACCGGACGGGTCGGCGTGGTCGAGGGGCACGGCGACGGTGGCGCACTCCGCCGTGCCGCACGACGTCCAGGACACCTCGGGCACGGCGGCGACCGCAGCGCTGGTCGGCGGCGCGGTGCCGTCGGCGGACGTCGGCGGCGACGTCGTCGTGGTGGTGGTGGTGGTGACGTCGGCCCGGTCGAGCGTGGTGTCGGACTGCGAGCACGACGCCAGCACCAGGGCGGCCAGGGCCGCACCGACGGCGCGCCTCATGCGGGGTCGTCGGCGGCGCGCAGGTCGAGGGCGGCCTCGATCCGGGCGAGCGCGTCGCCGAGGTCGCCGACGGCGTCGCGGAGCTCGGCCACGGTGGCCACGTCGGCGAGCGACAGGCGCACCGACGCCAGCTCGCGCGCCATGAACTCGGCTTCGGCCTGGGTGCGGGCGTTGACCTCGCGGTCCTGCTCGGCCTGGGCCCGGTCGCGCTCGTCCTGGCGGTTCTGGGCGAGGAGGATCAGCGGCGCCGCGTACGCGGCCTGGGTCGAGAAGGCCAGGTTCAGGAGGATGAAGGGGTACGGGTCCCACCGGTACCGGACCGCGGCGACGTTG
Organism: Acidimicrobiaceae bacterium; assembly: GCA_036675575.1. GTDB lineage: Bacteria > Actinomycetota > Acidimicrobiia > Acidimicrobiales > Salinilacustritrichaceae > Salinilacustrithrix. The sequence goes on along the minus strand of JAKFET010000017.1, from coordinate 11,175 downwards.
AAGACGATCCAGGCTGCGACGATGACGGTCTGGCCGGCCAGGAACCGGCCGGTCCCGAGGAAGCGGGCGATGCCCTCGGAGAAGCGGCCGAACGCGTCCGGGTCGAAGTGGACGCCGATGACGCCGGCCTGGGCCGGCTGGGCGAGGTCCTCGGTGCGGCGGAAGCGGAGCATCAGCCGACCCCCGGGCGGTGCCGGGGCAGGAGGCGGCGCCAGCCCTCGGGCAGGAGGTGGTCCATCACGTCGTCGATGGTGACGGCGCCGACGAGGTGGCGGGACCCGTCGCAGACCGCCACGGCCACCATGTCGTAGGCGGCGAGCCGGCCGGCGACCTCCAGCTCCGGCGTCTGGGGGCTGAGGAACTCGGAGCGCTCGGGGACGATGTCGCCGAGGATCTCCGAGGGGCGGTGGCGGAGCAGGCGCTGGAACCCGATGGTGCCGAGGAACCGGCCGGTCGGGACCGACAGCGGCGGGTTCACGACGAACACCTGGGCGGCGAGTGCCGTGGGGAGCGAGGCCTCGCGCAGCATGGCGAGCGCCTCGGCCACGGTCGACTGGGGCGACATGATCACCGGCTCCGGCGTCATCAGGCCACCGGCGGTCGCCGACGCGTAGGTGAGCAGGCGCCGGACGTGGGTGGCGTCGTCGGGCTCCATGGCCTCGAGCAGCCGGGCGCGCTCCTCGGCGGACATCTCGCCGAGCAGGTCGGCGGCGTCGTCGGGGTCCATCTCCTCGAGGATGTCGGCGGCGCGCTCGAGGTCGAGGCCGCTGATCAAGCGGATCTGCTCGTCCTCGGGGAGCTCCTCGAGCAGGTCGGCGAGGCGGTCGTCCTCCATGATCTCGGCCAGCCGCTGGCGCTTCTCGAGGGGCAGGGCGCGGATGCGGTTGGCGACGTCGGCGGGGCGCATGTCGCGCATCTCGGCCACCTCGGCGGCGTCGGCGCCGAACTCGAACAGCGCCCGGCCCTCCTCCCACGGCACGATCACGGGGGTCCGCCGGCGGGCCAGCGGTCCGCGGCCGCCGAGGGCGAGCGTCGCCAGCTCCCAGGTGGCGCCGGGGGCGTCCGACGGCGTGAGGCCGACGTCGCGCACGTACTGCTCGACGCCGTCCACCCGCACGGCGCTGCCGACCAGGTCCTCGAGGGCGAGCAGCTCGGCCTCCCGCTTGCGGAACGGGCGCAGGTCGATGGTGCCGGTCCGCATCCGCACGCCGGTCGCCTCGAGGTCCTCGATGCGGTTGGCGTTGACGAAGATCCGCCGGCGCTGCACGAGGGTCACGAAGCCGAGCACCCGGGGGGCGGATCGCCCGGCCGGGGCGAGGACGACGTCCTGCACCTGTCCGAAGGTCTGCCCGTCGGAGTCGAGCAGCGGGAGGCGGGCGACCCGTGACACGTATCGCAGCGTCTCCGGCACGGGGGGAGGCTACCGGGGCTCGCGCACCGCGTAGACGAGGGATCCCTCCATGACCAGGCGGTCCTCGCACATCGCCTCGGCCCGGCAGAACACGGTGGACCGACCCCGGCGCGTGACCCAGCCCTCGGCCACCACGTCGGCCTGGCGGACTGCGCCGATGTAGCTGAGGTTCATGGACACGGTCATGTACTGGGTGTCGGGCCCGTAGGCCGAGCCGATGGCCGGCACGACCACGGTGTCCATGAGGGTCGCGAGGGCGCCTCCGTGCACCACGCCGGCGGGCTGCTCGTGCTCGGGCCGGTAGGGCAGGCGCATGCGGCAGTAGTCGGTGCGCAGCTCCTCGATGGCCAGCCCCAGCAGGCCGGGGAAGTACTGCCGGTCGGGCCAGCGGCCGAAGGTGGACCAGCGTTCCAGGACGTCGTCGGGGAGGGGCTCGAAGCGTTCGGCGCGCACGGGCGGGAACCTACGCGGTCGTACACTCCGGGCCCGTGCCCCGCCCGCCGCTGCTGCCGGTGGCGGTGGTGAGCCTGCTGGTCATCGTCGGCACGTGGTGGGTCGACGACCGTGGCGACGCCACCGTCGACCTCGTCGACGTCGCCTCGTCACCGGACGGGGACCGCGAGGGGGCGACCACCACCACGACCACCCCGTACGAGGGCTGGTCGGACCCGTCGCTCGTCGGCCGGCCGTACCCGGGCGCGACGGTCGAGGGGCTGCTCACCTTCCGGGGCAACCCGACGCGCTCGTTCCACGGCCTCGGGCCCGTGCCGTCGGACCCGGCCGTCGACTTCCGCTACCCCCGACAGGGCGGCCTGTGCGGCGAGTCCACCAACCTGGGCGAGACCAAGGTGTGGTGCGGCATGGGCTGGACCGGCCAGCCCGCCGTGTTCGAGCGCGCCGGGCCCGACGGCACGTCCCGCACGTGGCTGGTCTTCGGCGCCTACGACGGCGCCGTGCACTTCCTGGACGCCGGCACGGGGGAGCGGATCATCCCCTCGTTCCCCACGGGCGACCTGATCAAGGGCTCCGTGACCGTCGATCCCGACGGGTACCCCCTCGTCTACTCCGGCTCGCGCGACAACCGGTACCGGATCCTGTCCATCGAGGGCGACGAGCCGGTCGAGCTGTGGTCGATGGACGCCGACGACTTCGCGCCGATCCTGTGGAACGACGACTGGGACAGCTCGGGCATCGTCATCGACGACCACCTCTTCGTCGGCGGGGAGAACAGCCGCTTCGTCGTCGTGCGGCTCAACCGCGGGACGGCAGCCGACGGCTCGGTGACCGTCGACCCCGAGGTCGTCTTCGACGTCGCCGGGTGGGACCGGGAGCTGCTCACCGCGCTCGGCGACGAGACCGTGTCGATCGAGGTGTCGCCCACCGTCGTCGGCGACACCGTCTACTTCACCAACTCGGGCGGCCTCGTCCAGGGCTACGACATCGGGGGCCTGGCGGACGGGGAGGAGCCCACCCGCACCTTCCGGTACTGGATGGGCGACGACACCGACGCCTCGATCGTCGCCGATGCGGACGGGATGCTCTACGTGGCCGCCGAGTACGAGCGGGCCGCCACCGCAGCGCGGGCGGACCTGGTCGGCCAGCTGGTGAAGCTCGACCCGTCCGCCGACGTCGCCGCCGGCGAGGACCCGCTCGTGTGGTCGTGGTTCGACAACGCGTCGCGGCCCGGCGGGGTGTGGGGCACCCCGGCCGTGGTCGACGGGGTGGTGTACGTGGGCACCAACGGCGGACGGCTCGTGGCCGTGTCCGCGGCCACGGGCGAGGAGCTGTGGACCAAGCGCCTGCCCGGACCGCTGTGGTCGTCGCCCACGGTCGTCGGCGGCGCCCTGCTCATGGGCGACTGCGCGGGCGACCTGCACGCGTACGACCTCGGCGCCGCCGACGCCGAGCCGCCGGAGCTGTGGTCCGTGTCGCTCGGCGGGTGCATCGAGGCCTCGCCGGCGGTGTGGGACGGACGGATCTACATCGGCAGCCGGGACGGTGCCCTCTACGCCCTGGCCGACGAGCCCTGACCTGCGGGGTCGGCGCGTGGATACGCTCCGCGCATGGCCCGCCCCAGGGAGCAGCAGTTCGAGCGTCACATGAGCGACAGCGAGGCGCTCATGTGGAACCTCGAGAAGGACCCTGCGCTCAGCTCGTGGTTCGCCAGCATCACCATCCTCGACCGGCCGCCGTCGCTCGACCGGCTCAAGGCCCGCCTGGCCCGGGCGGTCGTCTCCGTGCCCCGGCTGCGCCAGCACGTGGTGGCCAGCGTCGGCCGGCTGAGCCCTCCCGTCTGGGTCGACGACCCCGAGTTCGACCTCGATCGCCACGTGTGGCGCATCGCCGTGCCGGCCCCGGGCACCGACGCCGACCTGCACGAGCTCGCCGTGCGCCTCCTGCTCGACCCGTTCGACCGGGCCCGTCCGCTCTGGCAGTTCGTGATCATCGAGGGCCTCACCGACGGCCGGGCCGCGCTGTTCCAGAAGATGCACCACACCATCACCGACGGCGAGGGTGGCGTGCGCCTGGCGGAGCAGTTCGTCGACCTCGAGCGCGATCCCAACGAGCCGGACCCGCCTGCCGTGCCGACGCCGGACGTCGAGGTCGACGGGTTCGCCGACAGCGCACGCGAGGTCGTGGGCCACAACGTGCGCCGGGTCGGCGGCCTCGCCCGCCGGGTCGCCGGATCGGTGGTCGGCAACCCCCTCGGCACCGTCCAGGGGGTCGGCAAGGCGGTCAAGGACCTCGACCGCAACCTGCGCCCGTCGCACGAGGCCGGCAGCACCGTGGGGTCCCCGATCTGGCGGCCGCGCACGCTCAAGCGCTGGTTCGGCACCATCCACGTGCCGCTCGCCGACGTGAAGCAGGCCGGGCGCGTGCTGGGCGGCACCATCAACGACGTGTTCGTCGCCGGTGCCCTAGCCGGTGCGGCCGCCTACCACCACGAGCGCGACGTCCACCCCGATCTGCTGCGCGCCGCCATGCCGGTCAGCACGCGCAAGGGCGGCACGGCGGGCGGCAACGCCTTCGCCATCACCACGACCGACCTGCGCGTGCCGAGCGACCCGATCGAGGCCTTCGCCATCGTCCACGAGGCGCTCGCCACCGTGAAGGGTGGTGGCTCCACCGACCTGGTCGGCCAGCTCGCCATGGTCATCAACCTGCTGCCGACGTCGGTGCTCACGTCCTTCGCCAAGGACGCCGCCGCCACGGTCGACTTCACCGTGTCCAACGTGCGAGCCGCGCCCGTGGAGCTCTACATCGCCGGGGCCCGCTGCGAGGCCGTGCTGCCGATGGGCCCGATCTCGGGCACGGCGTTCAACCTCAGCACGCTGAGCTACAACGGCAGCCTCGACATGGGCCTGGTGGTCGACGCCGGCGCCATCGACGACCCCGCCGGCCTGCGCGACCACCTGGTCGCGGCCTACGACGCCCTGATCGAGGTCGGCCGCTGACGCTCGTGCGACGGGAGGGCTGCCAGTTCGGATCGATCTCCGGAACTGGCAGCGCTGCCGTCGCAGTCAGATCCCGAGCTGGCGCGACGCGAGGTCGCGCATGATCTCCTCGGAGCCGCCGCCGATGGCCTGGACCCGCACCTCGCGGTAGAGCCGCTCGACGGTGTCGCCGCGCAGGTAGCTGGCGCCGCCCAGGATCTGGGCCGCCTCCCGGGCGCACGCCTCGAAGCACAGCGTGGCGTTGACCTTGGCCTCGGCGATCTCGGCCACCGGGTTGTCGCCCTGGTTGAGCCGCCACGACAGCAGCTCGAGCCACGCCTTGGAGGCGTTGACCATCCGGTCCATCTCGGCCAGCTTGTGGCGGATCACCTGGTGGTCGGCGAGCCGCTTGCCGAACGTCTCGCGCTCGCGGGCCCAGCCGAGGGCCTCGTCGAAGCAGACCCGGCTGAAGGCGGTGGACTGCACGGCCAGGTCGATGCGCTCGGCGTTGAAGTTGTTGACGATGGCCGAGAAGCCGGCGTTCTCCTCGGTGATCAGGTTCTCGACCGGGACGCGCACGTCGTCGAAGTAGAGGGTGGCCGTGTCGGAGGCGAGCCAACCCATCTTGTCGAGCTTGGTGCGGTCGACGCCGGGGCGGTCACCCTCGATGAGCAGCATGGAGATGCCGGCCGGGCCCTCGCCGCCGGTGCGCACGGCGGTGGCGAAGAAGTCGGCTCGCATGCCCGAGGTGATGAAGGTCTTGGACCCGTTCACCACGTACTCGTCGCCGACCCGCCGGGCCGTGGTGCGCAGCCGTGCGACGTCGGAGCCGCCCGAGGGCTCGGTGATGGCGAGCGCGGCGATCTTCTCACCGGTCATGCACGGCTCGATGACGCGCGCCTTCATCTCCTCCGAGCCGAAGCGCTGGATCGGGGGGAGGCCGATGTAGTTGGAGAACAGCGCGGCGACCACGCCGCCGGAGCCGGCCCGGCACAGCTCCTCCATGAGCACCAGGCGCAGGAGCGCGTCGCGCTGGCCGTGGCCGCCGTACTCCTCCTGGAACCCGTCCCCGAACAGGCCGATGGCGCCCGCCTTCACGTACAGGTCGCGGGGGACCTCGCCGGCGAGGTCCCACTCGTGGACGTTGGGGGCGATCTCCTTCTCGGTGAAGGAGCGCACGACCTCCCGGTAGGCCAGGTGGTCGTCGGTGTAGAAGGGGCTGGAGACCGTGCTCATCACCGTCGAGCCTTCCACACGGGTCCGGCACCGTCCCGGGGCAACGGATCGGGCCGACCGGGTAGGGAGCCCTCGCCGCGCGAGGAGCGCCCTCGCCCCACCCCCCACAGGAGGCCACCCATGCCGGACAACAACGACCCCAGCACGCTCCAGGAGCCCACGCCGGAGGAGGAGGCCGCCGCCGAGCGAGCCGCCGAGAGCGCCCCCGACGTCGAGGAGGAGTACAAGGAGTCGGTCGAGCGAGGGGCCAACCAGGAGGGCGAGGGCAAGATCGTCTGACCGCCCGCCGACGTGGCCAGCACCCGCCTCCGGGCGGGTGCTGGCGCGGCCGGGTCGCTCCGGCACCGTCCCCGCGGCTCTGTGCGGGCACACTGGCGGTCCGAGCTGGAGGGACGCGGAATGGCGAACGCACGGGTCCTGGTCGTCGACGACGATCCCGACGTCTCGCTGCTGGCACGCCTGCAGCTGGAGGGGGCCGGGTTCGAGGTGGTGGAGGCCGGGACGGCTGCAGACGGCCTGGCACGCGCCCACGACTCCGCCCCGGACGTGGTCCTGCTCGACTGGATGCTGCCCGACGGCGACGGCATCGGCGTCCTCGCCGGGCTCCGAGCGCAGTCGTCGACGTCCGGCCTGCCCGTGATCATGGTGACGGCCCGCAGCCACGCCAGCGACCAGCGCACGGCATGGGAGGCCGGGGTCAGCGACTACCTCACGAAGCCCTTCGACGGCTCCGAGCTGGTCCGGCGCGTGCGTGGCGCGCTCGCGGCGCCCGGCGAGGAGCCGCAGGCCGAGCGCCAGCGCGACGCCCTCGACCGCCTGGACGCCCGGCGGGACGGACCCGACCGGCCGGCGGCGATGGTCGAGCACGCCGCCGACGCCATCGTGACCGTGTCGCTCGCCGGCGCGGTGCTGTCGTGGAACCCCGCCGCCGAGCAGCTCTACGGCTACCGCAGCGATGAGATGCTCGGACGCGACCTCTCCCTGCTCGCGCCGCCCGGGGCCGCCGACGACGTCGCCGACGCCCTCGAGCGGGTCGCGTCGGGGGTCGCCGTCTCGCACTTCGAGACCGTGCGCCGCCGCAAGGACGGCACCGACGTCGCCGTCTCCGTGTCGCTCTCGCCCATCCGTGACGACCGGGGCCACATCGTCGCGGCGTCGACCGTCGCCCGCGACGTCACCGAGCGACGAGCGAGCGACTCGCTCTACCGCGGCCTGCTCGAGGCCGCGCCGGACGCCATGGTGGTGGTCGACGGCACCGGCACCATCCGGCTCGTCAACGCGCAGACCGAGGAGCTCTTCGGCTACGACCACGGCGAGCTCATCGGCCAGGCCATCGAGGTGCTCGTGCCCGAGGAGCACCGGCGCGCCCACCCCGCCCACCGCACCGGCTACGCCAGCGAGCCCCGCACCCGACCGATGGGTCTCGGCCTCGACCTGGCCGCACGCCGCAAGGACGGGTCGGTGTTCCCGGCCGAGATCTCGCTGTCCGCCATCGACACCGTCGCCGGCCGGCTCGTGTCGGCGGCGGTCCGCGACGTCTCCGACCGCAAGGCGGCCGAGGCCAAGTTCCGTGGTCTGGTGGACGCCGCGCCGGACGCGATGGTCATCGTCGACCCGCAGGGTCGGATCGAGCTGGTGAACGCCCAGACCGAGGCCATGTTCGGCTACGGGCGCGGCGAGCTCGTCGGGCGCCCCGTGGAGGTGCTGGTCCCACCGCGGTTCCGCGCCCAGCACCCCGGCCACCGCGCCGGGTACGCCCACGAGGCCCGGGTCCGACCGATGGGCGCCGGCCTCGAGCTGTTCGGCCTGCGCAGGGACGGCACCGAGTTCCCGGTCGAGATCTCGCTGAGCCCCCTGCAGAGCGGCGACCGCGTGACCATCTCCGCCGCCATCCGGGACGTCAGCGCGCGCAAGCGCGCCGAAGCCGTCCAGATGGCGGCCTTCGAGCGCGAGCGGGAGGCGTCGCGGCGGCTGCGCGAGGTCGACCGCCTGCGGTCCGACTTCCTCTCGACGGTCTCCCACGAGCTGCGCACCCCGCTCACGGCCATCCGCGGGTTCGCCGACCTGCTGGTCGACAACTGGGAGGCCACTGAGCCCGAGCAGCGCAGGGCCCTCGTCCAGCGCATCGCCGGCGCCGGCCTTCGCCTCGACCGCCTCATCGAGGACCTCCTCGACTTCACCCGCCTCGAGCGGGGCCAGCTCGGCATCGAGATGCGCGCCCACGACCTGGCGGCGCTCGTGGACGACGCGCTGCTGCACGTGGCGGTCTCGTTGGAGCGCCACGAGGTCGAGGTCGACGTCGAACCCGGCCTCGAGGTCCTCGTCGACGAGGCCGCGTTCGCCCGCGTCCTCGTCAACCTGCTCACCAACGCCGCCAAGTTCGCCCCGATCGGGTCGACGATCACCGTCCGCGGTGCGTCGCTCGGCGACCGGGTCGCGGTGTCGGTCGTCGATCGCGGCGAGGGCATCCCGGCCGACGAGCACGATCGGATCTTCGAGCGCTTCTACCGGGTGGAGCACGGCACGACCCGACGGCCCGGCACGGGTGTGGGGCTCGCCATCGTCAAGGAGTTCACCGAGGCACAGGGCGGCGACGTGCAGCTCCGGTCGGCGCCGGGCGAGGGCAGCACGTTCACCCTGCGCCTCCGGCCGGCCCGCACCTGAGCAGCGGATCTGGAAGGCTCCGGCCCGTGGTGCGCGCCCCGGAGCAGCGACGAGGTCGGGAGATCCTCGGCATGTCGGCGGTGCTGCTGCCGCACGCCGCGGACGGCGCGATCGACTGGGCGTCGTTCGAGGCGCACGTGGCCCGCACCCACGACGCCGGCCTCGTCCCGGCCGTGAACATGGACACCGGCTACGTGCAGCTGCTGGGTGCGGACGACCGCCGCCGGGTCCTCGACGTCGCCGCGTCGGTGACCGGCGGCCGCTTCGTGGCCGGCGCCCACGTGGGCGACGAGCCCGGCGACGACTTCGACCTCGCCGCCACCGTGGACGCGGCCGGCGCGGTCCTCGAGCTCGGCGGGACCCCGGTCGTGTTCCCGTCCCACGGCCTCGACGCCCTGGACGGCACCGGCTGGGTCGAGGCCCTGGCCCGGTTCGGCGCCGAGGTCGACCGCTTCATCGGCTTCGAGCTGGGACCGATGTTCGTGCCGCACGGCCGCATCCACGACCTCGACGCCTACGAGGGCCTGCTCGGGATCGGCTCCTGCATCGGCGCGAAGCACTCGTCGCTGGATCGGCGGGCCGAGTGGGACCGGTTGGCGCTGCGGGACCGGATCCGGCCGGACTTCCGGGTGCTCACCGGCAACGACCTCGCCATCGACATGGTCGTGTACGGGTCGGACTACCTGCTGGGCCTGTCCACGTTCGCCCCCGACCTCTTCGCCATCCGGGACCGGCTGTGGGCCGAGGACGACTGTCGGTTCTGGGAGGTGGACGACCTGCTGCAGTACCTCGGCATGTTCGCCTTCCGGCCGCCGGTGCCGGCGTACCGGCACGATGCGGCGATGTTCCTCGAGCTGCGGGGGTGGGCGGCGAGCGACCGCACCCCCGACGGTGTGCCCCGCCGACCGGCGTCGGACCGCGACGTGCTGGCCGACATCGCCGGGCGGGTGGAGTCGCTGGTGGAGGAGCTCGGGTGAGCCGCTACCCGCAGGTGAAGAACCTCGACTCGCCGACCGCGCTGCGCGACCGCCTGGCCGAGCTCGGCCTGGACCTGGGTGTCGCCGAGCGGGTGCAGGCGGACGGCCCGCTCGCTCGGCCGGTCACGTTCACCGACGGCAGCGCCGGCCCGTTCACGGCGTCGAACCGGTTCGCCGTGCTGCCCATGGAGGGCTGGGACGGGACCACCGACGGCCGGCCCACGGACCTCGTGCGGCGCCGCTGGCAGCGCTTCGCCGACAGCGGTGCCGGCCTGGTCTGGGGCGAGGCGACCGCCGTCGTGCCGAACGGGCGGGCCAACCCGAACCAGCTCGTGGTGGACGAACGGACCGTCGGCGACCTGGCCGGCCTGCGGTCGCTGCTCGACCCCGACCAGGTCACCGGCCTGCAGCTCACCCACTCCGGTCGCTGGGCCCGGCCCGACGGCACGCCGCACCCCCGCACCGCGTTCCGGCACCGGGTGCTCGACGACCGCACCGGGGCGGGCGACGCCGCGCTGCTGTCCGACGGTGAGCTCGAGGCGCTCCAGGAGGCGTACGTCGCCGCAGCGGTGCTGGTCGCGCGGGCGGGGTTCGACTTCGTGGACGTGAAGTGCTGCCACGGGTACCTCCTGCACGAGCTGCTCGCCGCCCGCGACCGCCCCGGTCCCTTCGGCGGCGACCTCGGCGGCCGCACCCGGTTCCTGCTCGGCGTGCTGGCCGGCATCCGGCGGGAGGCACCCGGCCTCGCCGTCGCCGTGCGCCTGTCGGCCTTCGACTTCGTCCCGTACCGCCAGGGCGAGGAGGGGGTGGGCGAGCCCGAGCGCGACGGCGTCCTGCCCCGCCCCTTCGGCGCCGACGGCACCGGCCTCGGCATCGACCTCACCGAGACCCACGCCCTGCTCGACCTGCTGGTGGCGGCGGGTGTCGGCCTGGTGTGCACCACCGCCGGGAGCCCGTACACCACGCCGCACATCCAGCGGCCGGCGTACTTCCCGCCGTCCGACGGCTACGACCCGCCCGAGGACCCGCTGGTCGGCGTGGCCCGCCAGATCGCTGCGACTGCCGAGCTCGCCCGGGCCCACCCGGAGCTGGTGCTCGTGGGGTCCGGCTACAGCTACCTGCAGGACTGGCTGCCCCACGTCGCCCAGGAGGCGATCGGCAGCGGGGGCGCGCACGTCGTGGGACTCGGCCGCATGGCGCTGTCCTACCCGACGTTGCCGGCCGACGTGCTGGCCGGGCGCCCCCTCGAGCGGCGCCTCGTGTGCCGGACGTTCAGCGACTGCACCACCGCGCCGCGAGCCGGCCTCGTCTCGGGCTGCTACCCGCTGGACCCGCACTACAAGGACATGCCCGAGCGGGTGCAGCTGGTGCAGGCCAAGCGCCGGGCGCGGGAGACCCGACGGTGAGCGGCCTCCAGCACCTGGCCGACCAGCTCCGGCCTGGCGTCGACGAC
>JAKFET010000199.1:0-9259 GCA_036675575.1 Acidimicrobiaceae bacterium | reverse complement strand
CTCGCGACGGGGGCCGCGCTCGCCGTCCTTGCGATCCCGGCCGCCCTCGCGGCGGGGGCCCCGGCGATCGCCGCGATCGCCGCCACGGCCGCGACCCTTCTCGGCGAGGACCTGGGTCACGAGGGGCTCGTCGTCGCGGGCGATCAGCTCGAGCGTCTCGACCTTCTTGGTCTCCTTGCCCTTCACCGGGATCACCGACGTGACGCGGATGCCGTCGACGTCCATCTCGGTGTCGACCTTGAACTCGTCACCCACCTTGGCGCCCTCCGGGAAGAGCGACGCCTCGGCCGCACCCTTGGGCTGGCGTGCCCCGGCGGCCCGCCAGGTGAAGGTCTTCCCCTCGTCCTGAGAGCTGGTGAGTTCGATGTCGATCCGGGTGGCCATAGCGGCTTGCCAGACTAATGGTCCGGGTTGCGACCCGACGATTGCCGGTGCTGGCTAGGCGCCTTCGAACGCCTCGGGGGGCGGGCAGGCGCAGACCAGGTTCCGGTCGCCGGCGGCGCCGTCGATGCGGCTCACGGGCGGCCAGTACTTGGCGCCCCGCAGCCCCGGCACCGGGTAGGCGGCCTGCTCCCGGGTGTAGGGCCGGTCCCAGTCGGCGACCAGGAGGTCCTCGGCGGTGTGCGGCGCGTGGGCGAGGGCCGAGGCGTCGTGGTCGACGGCACCGGACTCGATCTCGGCGATCTCGTCGGCGATGGCCAGCATCGCGTCGCAGAAGCGGTCGATCTCGGCGAGCGCCTCGGACTCGGTGGGCTCGATCATCAGGGTGCCGGCCACGGGGAAGCTCATGGTCGGGGCGTGGAAGCCGTAGTCGACCAGGCGCTTGGCGACGTCGTCCACCGTGACGCCGGTGCGACGCGTGATGTCGCGCAGGTCGACGATGCACTCGTGGGCGACCCGCCCGTGCTCGCCGGCGTAGAGGACCGGGTAGCGCTCGCTCAGGCGGGCGGCGATGTAGTTGGCGTTGAGGATGGCCACGTGGGTCGCCTCGGTGAGGCCGGGCCCGCCCATCATCCGCACGTAGGCCCACGAGATCGGCAGGATGCCGGCCGACCCGTACGGGGCCGCCGAGACCGGACCGGGACCGGTGTCCGGGCCGGCTGCGTCGTCGAGCGGGTGGTTGGGCAGGAACGGGGCCAAGTGCTGGCGCACCGCCACGGGACCGACGCCGGGGCCGCCACCCCCGTGGGGGATGCAGAAGGTCTTGTGGAGGTTGAGGTGGCTCACGTCGGCGCCGAACTCGCCGGGCTTGGCCACGCCGACCAGCGCGTTGAGGTTGGCGCCGTCGAGGTACACCTGCCCGCCGTGGTCGTGCACGAGGTCGCAGATCTCGCGGATGCGGGTCTCGAACACGCCGTGGGTCGACGGGTAGGTGACCATCAGCCCGGCCAGGGTCTCGGCGTGGTCCACCACCTTGGCCTTCAGGTCGTCGACGTCGACGTTGCCGTCGTCGTCGCAGGCCACGACCACGACCCGCATCCCGGCCATGACCGCGGACGCCGCGTTGGTGCCGTGGGCGGAGGAGGGGATCAGGCAGACGCGGCGACCGGTGTCGCCGTTCGCGTCGTGGAAGGAGCGGATGGCCAGCAGGCCGGCCAGCTCGCCCTGTGAGCCGGCGTTGGGCTGGAAGCTGACGGCGTCGTAGCCGGTGACCTCCACCAGCCAGGCCTCGAGCTGGTCGATGAGCGTGCGGTACCCCTCGCTGCTCGACGCCGGCACGAACGGGTGCAGGTCGGCGAAGCCGGGCCAGGAGATGGGTTCCATCTCGGCCGTGGCGTTGAGCTTCATCGTGCAGGACCCGAGCGGGATCATCGCCCGGTCGAGGGCGACGTCGCGGTCCGAGAGCCGGCGCAGGTAGCGCAGCATCTCGGTCTCGGAGCGGTGCGAGTGGAACGTCGGATGGGTCAGGTAGTCGCTCGTGCGGCGCAGCCCCTCGGGCACCACCCCCTCTCGTTCTGGCAGCTCTCCTGTCGCACCGGCCTCGAAGGCGGTGGCCAGCGCCTCGAGCGTCGCGTCGGTGCAGGTCTCGTCGAAGGCGAGCGACACGGTGTCGGCGTCGACGAGGCGGACGTCGATGCCGTTCGCCGCGGCGCGCTCGACGACCGCGGCAGCCTCGCCGGTGACGTCGACGGTGAGCGTGTCGAACCACGCCCCGTTGCGGACGGTCCGGCCGGCGGCGCCGAGGGTCGCCGCGAAGTCGCTCGCCAGGCCGTGGACCCGCTCGGCGATGGCACGGAGGCCCTCGGGACCGTGGTACACGGCGTACATCGAGGCGATCACGGCGAGCAGCACCTGCGCGGTGCAGATGTTGGACGTCGCCTTCTCCCGGCGGATGTGCTGCTCTCGGGTCTGGAGGGCGAGCCGGGTGGCAGGCCGTCCGGCCGCATCCACGGAGACGCCCACGAGGCGGCCTGGGAGCGTGCGCTTGTACTCGTCCCGGCAGCCCATGAACCCGGCGTGCGGGCCGCCGAAGCCGAGCGGCACGCCGAAGCGCTGGGAGGAGCCGACCACGATGTCGGCTCCGAGCTCGCCTGGGGGCGTGAGCACGGTGCAGGCCAGCAGGTCGGTGGCCACGACGGCGAGGGCGCCGGCGGCGTGGGCGGCCTCGATGGCGGGGGAGGGGTCGAGCACGGCACCCGACGCTGCCGGGTACTGGAGGAGCACCCCGGCGGCGTCGGACAGGTCGGCCCCGGCGACGTCGTCCACGACGTCGACCGCGATCCCGATGGCGTCGGCGCGCGCCCGGAGCACCGCGACGGTCTGGGGGAACGTGTCGGCGTCGACCACGAAGCGGGGTCGGTCGCCCTTCACGAGCCGGCCGCACATGGCCATTGCCTCGGCGGCGGCGGTGCCCTCGTCGAGCAGCGAGGAGTTGGCCAGCTCGGTGCCGGTGAGCTCGGTGACCACGGTCTGGAAGTTGAGGAGCGCCTCGAGGCGGCCCTGGGAGATCTCGGGCTGGTACGGGGTGTAGGCGGTGTACCAGGCGGGGCTCTCGAGCACGTTGCGCCGGATGACGGGCGGCGTGTGGGTGCCGTGGTAGCCGAGACCGATCATCGACGTGCGCACGACGTTGCGCTCGGCCAGCGCCCGCAGCTCGGCCAGGGCCTCCTGCTCCGTGGCGGCCGGGGGCAGGTCGAGGGGATCGGTGCTGCGGATCGCCGACGGCACGGCCTGGTCGATCAGCTCGTCGAGCGAGGCGACGCCGATGGCGTCGAGCATGGTGGCGATCTCGTCGCCCCGGGGGCCGACGTGTCGGCTCCGGAAGCCCGTGGACGGGGTCGGTGCGGGCGTGGTCATCGTGGTGCTCCCGGGTGCGCGTCGGCGTGGAGCCCCTTCTGTTCGGTGACCTGAGAGATTCGCGCCGGCCGGGCCGGCGCTTGCTCCTTCGGTGAGCCCGCGGGCTGCTCTCCAGAGGTGCCTCGTCCCGGCGGTCCGGTGGCCTGAGAGGTTCCGGGGCGGTTGCTCCTTCGGCGCCCTCCCCACTGGCGGTGGGGCGGGACTCTCCCGTCGGGGGTCGTCAGCACGGCCCATCGTAGAGGGCGATCGCGGTCCTACTGTGCAACGCCGTGGGGGCAGCGACCGGATCCGCCGCGCGCGTCGAGGCCGACCAGCTCGACCTCATCGCCCGCGCCTGGGACGCAGCGGTCGACCGGACCCCCGACGCCGACGAGTTCTGCGCCTCGAGCATCTGGTCCTTCGCCGCCGCCTCGTCGTTCCCCGAGCACGATGCGCCGGTGGTCGTCGGTGACGGCCGCTCCTTCGCCGGGATGCGGCGGGCGACGGGGGAGGACGGTGCCCGGCTGCTCCTCGGCCTCGACCCGGTGTGGGGCTTCGCCACCCCGATGGTGGGGCACCCGGTCCAGGCGGCGCGGCTGCTGGCCGCCCGGCTCACGCTCGACGAGCACGACGTCGCCGTCGTCACCGGTCAGCGCACCGACGGGATCGGGCTGCAGTGCCTGGTGCGGGTCCTCGGCGATCGGCACCGGCTCCTGCAGGGACCCACCGAGCTGCGGCTCCAGGCCGACCTGTCGAGCGGGCTCGAACCGTGGCTCGCCCGCCGCTCGAGCCGGTTCCGCCAGCGCCTCGGGCAGATCCGGCGGCGGGCCGACGCGGCCGGGATCGAGGTCGTCGACTGCTCGGCGCTGCCACCCGACGTCGCGCTCGACCGCATCCTCGACGTCGAGGTCCGGAGCTGGAAGGGCGAGGCGGGCACAGGCCTCGCCAGCGGGTCGCTGGCCGGCTTCTACCGGCGCATGGCGTGGCGCCTGGCGGCGGGGGACCAGCTGCGCCTGCTCTTCGCCCGCCAGGGCGACCGCGACGTCGGCTACGTGCTCGGCGGCATCCGGGGGCGGACCTACCGGGGCCTGCAGCTCTCCTACGACGCCCGGCTCGCCGACCACGGCATCGGCCACCTGCTCCAGATCCACCAGCTGGAGTCGCTGGCGGGCACGGGCATCGACGTCTACGACCTCGGCATGGACATGCCGTACAAGCGGCGCTGGACCGACCGCGTGGTGGAGACCTTCGCCGTCCTCGTGACGTCCTGACGGAGAATCGCTGCGAGAAGCCCTCGGCTTCCACGGTGTTCTCGCAGCGATTTCCCGGACTCCGATCAGCGGCGACGGCGGGCGGTGATGCCGAGGGCAACCAGGTCGACGGGGGCGAGGTGGCCGAGGGTCTGCTCGCACCGGGCGACGGGGATCTCGACCGGGGCCACGGCGACGCTGGCCTTGTCCAGCCCCGCCGCCCGCCATGCCTGGAGCTGCACGCCGCCGACGTCCCGGACGTAGCCGCTGCCGGGGTCGTAGAGCGGGCGGGCCCGGATGGTCGCCGGGTCGGTCGAGCGCAGCACGACGCACGGCCGGTGCTTGCCCGGGCCCTCGTCGTCGTCCCTCGTGAACGGCAGCCAGGCGATCAGCACCGTGCCGGGTGGGCGGGAGGGGTGGGCGTGGGGACGTCGGGGGCGCTCGGGGGAGCGGGGTCGGGGCACCACGTCCACGACGTCGACCACCAGCCAGCGGAACCGGTCGCGGACGACCTCGAGCACCAGGCGGTCGCCCGTGCGCAGGAGCTGGTCCGCATCGTCGAGGTCGCCGCTGACGGGGGAGCCGTCGCGGGAGCGCTCGCCGTCGGCCCGCCACACCGCCGTGCCGGGAGCGGGGACGCCGATGACCGTCGCCGTGACGACGCGGTGGTCGGGGTCGGGCGGCACGGGCGGGCGTTCAGGCCTCGTCGTCGGGGCGGCGCAGGTTGGAGCCGATGCCGGTCTCCACGTCGAGCTCGGGGCCGTCGTCGTCCTGCGCGAACCACGGCTGCTCGTCCTCGACGGCGCGACGCTGCTTGGACAGCGCCTTGAACTCGTCCTTGCCCTTCCGGCGGAACAGACCCATCCGGTGATCCTGCCAGGTCACCGAGTGGCTCGGTACCGTCCCCATCGTGGCCCCGAACACCGTCGAGCGCCGCTGCCGCTGGTGCGCACGCCGCTTCACCGTCACCCTCGGACCGGGCCGGCCCCGGGAGTTCTGCCGCCGGTCGTGTCGCCAGCGCGACTACGAGGCCCGCCGGCGCGCCGACGAGGTCGGGCTGTCCGAGAACGAGCTGGTCCTGACCCGCCAGGCGATGGACGACCTGCGGGACCGGCTGTACGTGCTGGAGTGCGCGGTGGAGGACGTCGAGCGCGACCTGGCCGGCTCGCCCACCCGGGCCGAGTACCAGGACGCCGTCGAGTGGCTCCTCGCCGCCGCCCGCCCGGTCATCGACGCGCTCGGCCGCGCCGGGCCGGTCGAGGACTAGTCAGTCGTTCCGTCACCGTGACGAAATGACCACACCCGACCCTGCGGTGGAGGCGGAGTGGGGTTGTGGGAGGGTGCGGGTCGTCGTCGCCGTACGATGCACGTCCCACCACCCACGGAGGACCCCCATGGCCGCTCGAAGCGTCGCCCAGAAGCACCGACGACGCCTCCAGCACGAGCGCGCCGATCTCGAGAGCACGCTGAAGTCGCTGCGGGGCCAGCTGCTCAGCCTGATCGACGAGGGGCGCGAGGCCGCCGAGTCGGACTTCTCCGAGGAGGGCGGGGACCCCGACGGCGGCATCGTCGAGGTCGACCGCATCCGGGCCCGGATCGCCGACACCGAGGAGCACCTCCGCCAGCTGGGCAAGGCCGAGCTGGCGATCGAGGACGGCACCTACGGGACCTGCCACGTCTGTGCCAGCGAGGTGCCCGAGGAGCGTCTCGAGGCGCTGCCCTGGACGACGCTCTGCGTCCAGTGCAAGGCCGCCGGCCACAGCAACTGAGGAGCGCGGTCCGTCAATGGCGATGGACGCCTCCGAACAGAACTTTACAGAACGTGGATTCTCGGCGAACGCCCGGCTCGGGTTCCGTCCCCACCGTTCTGGTAGCTCGCTCGTCGCATCGATCGCTCGGGACCGCTCGACGTCGATGCCGGTCGGCCTGCCTGCGACCGAATCGCTGCCAGTTCCAGCCCGGACCCTGCGACGGAATCGCTGCCAGTTCCAGCCCGGACCGTTCTGGCAGCTCGCTCGTCGCACGGACCGTCCTGGTGCGACGGAATCGCTGCCAGTTCCGAGAATCGGGTCCCGGGACGCCGCCCCACCCGCGCGACTCGCTCCACCGTCGGGCCCCACCGTACGGGTGCCGTTCCGTCACAGTGACGTTTTGGGTGTCGGGGGCCGGCGGGAACCGGTCGGTACCCTGACGTGATGGCTCCCCGCACCAGGACCGGCTCCCGACCGAGCCGTGAGGAACGTCGGGCCCAGCTGCTCGAGGCGGCGGTCGACGCCATCCGCACCGTCGGGCCCAACGCGTCGATGGAGCAGCTCGCCGCCCAGGGTGGGGTCACCAAGCCGATCCTCTACCGCCACTTCGGCGACCGGGAGGGCCTCGGCCGGGCCATCGGCGAGCACTACGCCACCGTGCTCATGGCCCGCCTGGCCGCCCCGCTCGAGAGCCAGGCGCCGCGCGACCTGCTGTGGCGCACGGTGGACACCTACCTGCAGTTCCTCGAGGACGAGCCCCAGCTGTACACGTTCCTGACCTCGGGCGGCGGCGTGCGCCCCGACCTGGAGGACGCCGGCGCCATCGTGGAGGCCGTCGCGCGCGAGGTCTCGGTGCGCATCGGCGACCAGCTCCGAGCCGTCGGCCTCGACGCCGGCGGCGCCGAGCCCTTCGCCCACGGCATCGTCGGCATGGTGCACCAGGCCGGCGACTGGTGGATCCGCAACCGCACCATGTCCCGCCAGGCGCTCACGACGTACCTCACGACCCTGCTGTGGAGCGGCTTCGAGGGCATCGCCCGCGACGCCGCCACCGACCCCGCAGTGATCTCGGGCACACACCTAGACTGAGCACTGCCGCCGTCGAAGGAGATCGCCGTGTTCAAGACCGTGCCCCACCCCACCCCGCACAAGCTCCCGGAGTTCGCGTCCGTCGAGGACGAGCGGCTGCACCGCAAGCAGCGCCTGGCCGCCACGTTCCGGCTCTTCGGCCGCTTCGGCTTCAACGAGGGCGTCGCCGGCCACGTCACGGCCCGCGATCCCGAGCACCCCGAGCTGTTCTGGGTCAACCCCTTCGGCCTCAGCTTCGACCTCGTCCGGGTCTCGGACCTGATCCTCGTCGACCACCACGGCGCCGTCGTCGAGGGCGACTGGCCGGTCAACCAGGCCGCCTTCGCCATCCACTCCCAGATCCACGCCGCCCGCCCCGACGCGGTGGCGGCCGCCCACACGCACTCCAAGGCGGGCCGGGCCTGGTCGACCCTCGGGCGCCCGCTCGACATGATCACCCAGGACGTGTGCGCCTTCTACAACGACCACGCCCTGTTCGACGACTACACCGGCGTGGTGCTCGACGTCGAGGAGGGCAAGCGCATCGCCCACGCCCTCGGCGACAACAAGGCGGCGATCCTGCGCAACCACGGCCTGCTCACCGTCGGCGGCTCCGTCGACGAGGCGGCCTGGTGGTACATCTCCATGGAGCGCTCCTGCGAGGTCCAGCTCATGGCCGAGGCCGCCGGCACCCCCATCGTCATCGACGAGGAGGGCGCCAAGCAGGCCCACAGCCAGGTCGGCTCGAACTTCGCCGGCTGGTTCTCCTTCCAACCCCTCTACGACAAGATCGTCCGGGACCAGCCCGACCTGCTGGACTGACTGGTGGCCGACGTCGTCCCGATCAGCGACAAGCTCCGCGAAGCGCGCGAGGAGGTCCTGCGCCGCCACCTGGAGGCGCACTGCGCCGGCGACATCGACGCCGTCGTGGCCACCTTCACCCGGCCCCGGATGGAGCTCATCGCGTCGGGGCGCGTGCTCGACGGGCCCGAGGCCCTGCGCGCCTACCTCCACGAGCGCCGTCGGGCCTTCCCGGACCAGGCCTTCGAGGTCATCTGCCACCACCACAGCGACCGGGCCGTGGTGTCGGAGCACTGGATGACGGGCACCCACCTGGGCGAGGTCCACGGGGTCGAACCGTCGGGCAAGCAGTTCAAGGCCCGCATGGCGTCGATCTTCGAGTTCGACGGCGAGTCCCTCGTCAACCAGCGCCTCTACTACGACGCCGGCACCATCGCCCGCCAGCTGGCCTAGGCGAGGCGGCGCAGCACCGTCGCCGAGCGGGAGCACACGGACACGGCGTCGCGCACGACGCTCCCGGCCGGGAGGGCAGGGTCCGAGCTGAGCTCGAGCTCCCACCGCGCCCCGATCGGGGGTCCGGGCATCGTCCACTCGATGCCCTCCCCGGTGGGGTTCAACAGGAGCAGGAAGCTCTCCCCCACGATCGGCTGGCCCCGGCGGTCCACCGACGGCATCGCCTCGCCGTTCAGGAAGATGCCGATGGCGTCGGCCAGGCCGTCCTGCCAGTCGTCGTGCGCCATCGACGTCCCGTCCGGCTTGAGCCAGCCGATGTCGAACACGTCGGAGCCGTGGATCGAGCGGCCCTGGAACCAGCGGCGCCGGCGGAACACCGGATGCGCACGGCGCAGGCCGACGAGGCGGCGGGTGAAGTCGAGCATCTCGGCGTCGACGTCGGACCAGTCGAACCAGGAAAGCTCACCGTCCTGGCAGTAGGCGTTGTTGTTGCCCCGCTGGGTCCGGCCCAGCTCGTCCCCGCCGAGCAGCATGGGCACGCCCTGGGAGCACAGGACGGTGACGAGCAGGTTCTTGCGCTGCCGTCGGCGCACGGCCTGCACCTCGGGGTCGTCCGTGGGGCCCTCGACGCCGTGGTTCCACGACCGGTTGTCGTCGGTG
>JAKFET010000007.1:0-9275 GCA_036675575.1 Acidimicrobiaceae bacterium | reverse complement strand
CTGTTCTCGGCCACGGTGTACCCGGCCGACTACGGCTTCATCCCCGACACCCTCGGCGAGGACGGCGACCCGCTCGACGCCCTCGTCATCATGGACGAGCCCACCTTCCCGGGCTGCTGGATCCAGGCCCGCCCCGTCGGCGTGTTCTGGATGACCGACGACGCCGGGCCCGACGCCAAGATCATCTGCGTCCCCGCCGGCGACCCGCGCTGGGAGCGGGTCCCGGAGATCGAGGACATCCCCGACCACCTCCGCGAGGAGATCGAGCACTTCTTCACCGTCTACAAGGACCTCGAGCCCCACAAGTTCTCCTCCACCCGCGGCTACGAGGGCTCCGAGGCCGCCTGGGCCGAGATCCGCGCCGCGCTCGCCCGCTACGTGCCCGACGGGACCCCGACCTGATCGACTGACGGGACCGCCCGACCCGGCGACCCCGGGTCCGGCGGGAGGATCGGGGCCGGGCTCCGTCGAACCCGGGGGGATGCCCCGCGCACGGGTCGCGACGTGAACCCCCGCCAGCACGAACAGGCCGTGAACCTCGGCGTCGCGATCGTCGTCGTGCTCGTCGCCGGCGTGCTCGCCCTCGTCCTGCGCGACGACGCCGCCGTCATCGTCGGCGCACCCCCCGCCGAGCACCGTGCGGCGGCGGCCGGCCCCTCGATCGTCGTCGGGCCGGCCGCCGCCACACCGGAGGCGCCGGCGGCGGCCGGAGACGGGGGCACCGGCGCCTCCGACGACGCGCCCGCTCCCCTCGCGCCGCGACCGGAGCCACCCTCCGCCGGCGGGTTGGCCCAGCCGGACGGGCAGCCGTGGCGGCCGCCGATCCGGTTCACGAGCGTGCACGACGTCCCCGACCACCTCGTCTTCGTCCTGGTCGCCGGCTCCGACGCCAGACCCGGCGAGGACCTCCGCCGCAGCCGGGCCGACTCCGTGCACCTCCTCGCCGTCAACCCGCGCTCCCGGCAGGGGACGATCGTCGGCTTCCCGCGCGACTCCTGGGTGGAGATCCCGGGACACGGCCGGGGGCGCATCAACGCCGCGCTCGCCCTCGGCGGTCCGGATCTCCTCGCCGAGACCGTGCGCCGCACGTCCGGGTTGCCGGTCGACTACTACGTGCTGACGGGCTTCGAGGGTGCGGTGCGGATGGTCGACGAGCTCACGGGCGTGGACGTGTTCGTCGAGCGTCGCATGGACGACCGGTTCTCCGGCGCCCACTTCGAGCGCGGTTGGCACCGGTTCTCCGGCACCGAGGCGCTGGCGTTCGCCCGCAACCGCAAGGACACCGAGCACGGCGACTTCAGCCGCAGCGAGCACCACGGGCTCCTCATCCTCTCGATGCTGGCGAAGATGCGGGCGGAGGTCGCCGACGACCTCGGCGTGCGGGACTGGATCGACGTCCTGGTGCGCCACGTCGACCTGGACATCCCCCTCTCCGAGCTCCCCCGGCTCGGCGCCCTCGCCCGCCGCCTGGCGCCTGCCGACATTGCCAACGTCGTCCTCCCCGGCGAGGTCGGCACGGCGGGCCGCGAGTCGGTCGTGTACCTCACCCCCGACGCCGCCGCCCTCTTCGACGACCTCCGCCCCGACGCCGTGCTCGGCGAGGCGGGACCGCCCCGGGCGGACGAGCCGACCGACACGCCGGCCCCCAGCAGCACCCTCGTCCCGCCCCCGACGTCGACGACCACGGCGCCGCTGTAGCGGTCCGAGAACCGCGTCAGTCGCCCGGCGACCACGCCGGTGCGTCGAGCTCGGACCACAGCGCTTCGGGGATCGGGTGCGCCAGCAGGTCGACGTCGGCGTCGATCTCGGCCGCGCTCCTCGCCCCCGGGAGGACCAGCGTCACGGCCGGGTGGCGGAGGGGGAACTGGAGGGCGGCTGCAGCCAGCGGCACGTCGTGGCGGAGGCACGCCGCCTGCAGCGCCCGGGCCCGATCCAGCAGCTCGGGGGACGCCGGTGCGTAGTCGTACGGCGCGCCGTCGGCGGGATCGGCGAGCAGGCCGCTGTTGAACACCCCGCCGGCGATGACCGCGACGCCGAGTCGGGCGCACCGGTCGAGCACCCCTGCTCCGGAGCGGTCGAGCAGCGTGTACCGACCGGCCAGCAGGAGCCACTCGAGGTCCACGAGGTCGAGGACGTGGTCGGCGGTGGCGGCGTGGTTGGTGCCGAGCCCGACCGCGCTGCACACGCCCTGGTCCCGCCACCGGAGCAGTGCGGGGTACGTCTCGCCGACGACCACGTCGAGGTGGTCGTCGGGATCGTGCACGTGGACGATGTCGAGCCGGTCGACCCCCAACCGCTCGAGGCTCCCGGCGAGCGACGCCTCGACGCCGGCCGCGCTGAAGTCGAACTCCGGGCGCACCCGCGGCACGTCCACGAAGATCGCGTCGTCGGCACCGGACTCGTCCGGCACGAGGACCCGACCCACCTTGGTCGAGAGCACGACCTCGTCCCGGGGAAGGCCGGCGAGCGCCCGACCGAGCCGGTCCTCGCTCAGACCGTGGCCGTAGAGGGGTGCGGTGTCGAAGAGCCGGATCCCCCGCTCCCAGGCGGCTGCCACGGTCGCCGCCGCCGCCGCGTCGGAGACCGCGTCGTAGAGGTTGCCGAGCGCGGCGCCGCCGAGGCCGATGGAGCCGACAGGGCTGCGCCGAACGCTCACTGCGACGCCACGACCCGTTGCCTCGACGAGCCCAGCGCCTCGATGCCCAGCTCCACCACGTCGCCCGGTCGCAGGTACACGGGCGGATCGAACGACAGGCCGACCCCGCCGGGCGTCCCGGTGGAGATCAGGTCCCCCGGCAGCAGCGTCATGAACTGGCTCACGTAGGACACCAGCTCGGCGACCCCGAAGATGAGCTGGGCGGTGGCGCTCTGCTGGCGCACCTCCCCGTTCACGGTCAGCCACATCCGCAGGTCGGCTGCGTCTCCGCCCACCTCGTCGGGGGTGGCGAGGTACGGGCCGAGGGGTGCGAACGTGTCGTGGCTCTTGCCCTTGATCCACTGACCCCCGCGCTCCATCTGGTGCGCCCGCTCGCTGTAGTCGTTGTGCAGCACGTAGCCAGCCACGTGGTCGAGCGCGCGGTCGACCTCCACGTAGCGCGCGACCCGTCCGATCACGACGGCCAGCTCCACCTCCCAGTCGGTGGCTGCGCTGCCGCGAGGGAGGACGAGGTCGTCGTCGGGCCCGCACAGGGCTGACGTCGCCTTGCCGAACAGGATGGGCTCCTCGGGCTCGGGCTGTCCGGTCTCGGCCGCGTGGTCACGGAAGTTCAGACCGATGCAGATCAGCTTGCTCGGGCGGGCGATGGGCGGCCCCAGCCGGGCCGACCCGTCGAGGACGGCACCGTCCGGACCGGCCTCGACCCAGTCGGACAGGCCCCTGATGGCATCGCCCGCGAAGAACGCCTCGTCGTAGTCCTGGAGGTCGATGGTGGCGAGGAACCCGGTTGCGTCGACGCGGGTGTCGTCGTCCAACAGGACCCCGGGCCGCTCGACGCCAGCGTCGCCGACGCGCACGAGCCTCACCGTCGCACCCCCGTGAAGCCGCCGTCGATGAGGTGGTTGCTACCCGTGACGAACGCCGCCTCGTCGGAGCAGAGCCACGCCACCAGCGAGGCGACCTCGGACGGCTCGCCCATGCGGCCGAGCGGCTGGCTGGCCGCCAGTGCGTCGAACATCTCGGATTCCCTCCCGGGGTAGCTCTGTGCGATGAAGCGGTCGACGAAGGGTGTGTGGACCCTGGCCGGCGAGACGGCGTTGACGCGGATGCCCCGTCCGATGAGATCGGTGGCCGCCGACAGGGTCATCGACAGCACCGCACCCTTGCTCGCGCTGTACGCGAAGCGGTCCGGGATGCCGATCACCGAGGCGATCGACGCCAGGTTGCAGATCACCGAGCCCGGCGGCATGTGCCCGACCGCCGCCTGCATGCACAGGTACACGCCCCGCACGTTGACGGCGAGGACGCGGTCGAAGTCGGCCGGCGTGGTCGACTCCAGCGTCCCCACGTGCGCGACGCCGGCGCTGGTGACGAGGACGTCGATGCGTCCGTGGGCAGCAGCCACGGCGTCGAACGCCATCTCCACCGCATCCGGGTCGGTCACGTCGCACACGTGATCGGCGGTGTCCGCCAGATCGACGACCACGACGGTGGCGCCCGCCTCGCGGAACCGCACGACCACTGCCTCGCCGATGCCCGATGCGCCACCGGTGACGACGCAGACCTTCCCGTCGAGGCGCGTCACGGCGTCGCCAGCGCAGCGTCGGCGGCGGCCTGCATCCGGACGACGGCGGTGGGCGCGTCGATCCTCCCGACGAGGGCGTCGTGGATCGCACCCCATGCGGCGTCCTCGATCGCGGGGAACTCCTCCAGCGGCGGGTAGGTGAGCATGGCGTCCTCGATCGTGGCTCGGGTGACCTCGAGGCGCTGGGCGTCGACGTCGTCGATGGGGTCGTAGGCGTCGAAGGCGCCGCGGTGCGCCGGGATGGTCCCGGCCGCCGCATCCTGCCGCTGGGCGTCCTCGCCGGCCAGCTCGGCCAGCAGCTCGAGGGCACCGTCCACGTCGCCGCAGGTCTCCGGGATCGCCCACGCGTGGCAGCCGCTGTAGGACCGCCCGCCGGGGTACATCGCCGGTCGGAGCGTCTCGTACCGGGACGACGCCCGGATGCGCTCGTAGCCGCCGGGCCACGCCGCCGCCATCGCCACCCGACCGTCGAGCAGTGCCTCGTCGACGTCGTCGTAGTGCCAGCCGGGCAGGTCGTCCGGAGCCTTCGCCGTCAGCTCGCACAGGCGCTCCACGGCGGCGACGGCAGCCGGACCCGTGAGGGTCGGGCGCCCGGCGGCGTCGAAGGGCGCGGCACCGGCCGCGGCCATCAGCTCGTAGAACAACCCGAACAGACCCGACTCCCGACCGGTGAACCCGAAGGCACCCGGCGCGCTGACGACCTCGTCCCAGGTGGTCGGGGCCTGCTGCAGCAGGTCGGTCCGCCACCACAGGACGCGGACGTCGATGTTCCGCGGCAGGCACAGCAGCGCACCGCGGAAGCGGCACAGGTCGAGCGCCCTCGGGGCGAGGGGGGCCAGGACGGAGGCGGGGACGAGCTGGTCCAGCGGGCGGAGCCAGCGCGCCTGGGACGGCGCGTACTTCCCGTGGGTCGAGAGCAGGTCGAGCCGCTCGCCCCGGGCGAGCAGGTCGCCCACGGCCCGGTTCAGCGACGGGTGGTCGGCGTGCACCACGACGTCGACGTCGCCGAGGCGCTCGTACAGGTCGTCGTACATGGGCCCGCCGACGAGGGCGACGCGGAGCGTCACGTCCCACCTCCCAGACGGGCGGACCAGTGGGTCCCGTCGGGGTAGGCGTAGGTGGCGAGCGACGACGGTTCGAGCTCGATGCCCAGACCAGGTCCCTGCGGGGGCCAGTACCGGCCGTCGTGGACGTCGAGGCGCTGGACCATGTGCTCGTGGAGGTGGTCGGCGTACTCGATCATCCGATCCTCGAGCGACCCGCTCACGGCGACGTAGTCGAACATGGAGAAGTGCTGCACGTGCTCGCACAGCCCGATGCCGCCGGCGTGCGGGCACACGGGGACGTCGAAGGCCGCCGCGAGGAGCAGCACGGCGATGACCTCGTTCACGCCTCCGAGCCGGCAGCCGTCGATCTGCGCCGCATCGATGGCGTCCGCCTGGAGCAGCTGCTTGAACATCACCCGGTTGTGGGCGTGCTCACCCGTGACCACGCGGATGGGCGCGACGGCGTCGCGGATGCGGGCGTGGCCGAGGATGTCGTCGGGGCTGGTCGGCTCCTCGATCCACCACGGGGCGACCTCGGCCAGCGACTTCACGTGCTCGATGGCCTCGTCGACGTCCCAGACCTGGTTCGCGTCGACCATGAGGCGTCGGTCGGTCCCGATCTCGGATCGAACCAGCGCGGCGCGGCGCAGGTCGTCGGCCCGGTCCTTGCCCACCTTCATCTTGAACGCCGTCCACCCGTCGGCCATGGCCGACCGGCACTGCGCCCGGATCTTGTCGTCGGAGTAGCCGAGCCACCCGGCCGAGGTGATGTAGGCGGGGTAGCCGTCGGCCACGAGGTGCGCCCGGCGTTCGGCCCGGCCCGGGGCCGCCCGCTGGAGGAGCGCCAGGGCCTCCGCCGGGCTGAGGGCGTCGGAGATGTGGCGGAAGTCGACCGCCGAGACGATCTCCTCCGGGGTGAGGTCGGCCAGGAACGCCCACAGCGGCTGCCCGGCGCGCCGGGCCAGGAGGTCCCACTGCGCGTTGACGACGGCGGCCGTGGCGAGGTGGACCACGCCCTTCTCCGGACCGAGCCAGCGGTACTGGCTGTCTCCGGTGAGCCGGGTGGCGATGGCGCCGAGGTCGCTGCGGAGCTCGTCCAGCGTCGACCCGACGACGAGCTCGGCCAGCGATGCGATCGCTGCGCAGCACAGGTCGTTCCCCCGCCCGATGGTGAACGTCATCCCGTAGCCGGTGAGCGTCGGGTCGTCGGTCTGCAGCTCGACGTAGGCCGCCGAGTAGTCGGGGTCCGGGTTCATGGCGTCGGAGCCGTCGAGCAGCTCCGACGTCGGGAAGCGGACGTCGCGCACGGCGAAGCCGGTGATGGTCGGCGACTGGTTCGAGGCCATCAGTGCTTCCCCCTCGAGAACTGCGGGACGATCGGCTGCCAGCACTTGCACTCCGCCCGCCACACCTGCGGACGGTAGAAGTCGGCGCCATCTCGCTTGTCGGGCCGGTAGGTGCCGGGCCCGCCCGCGAACGGGATCTCGATCGTCCCCAGGTTCCCGATCGCCTCCACCAGTGCGGCCCGGGTCAGGTTCGGTCCGGCGGCCAGGGCCGCCTTCTCGAACCGCTGCACGACCCCGCAGGCGAGGAGCGTGCCGGTGTAGAGGGCGTCGGGGTCGTTCGTCCGGTCGAGGTCGATGCCGGTGTCGTCCTCGAAGTCCTTGGCGCACTGGGCGTCGATCGCGGGCTCCGGCACGCCGGCGCGGTGGTCGTAGGACCGCCAGGCCGTCGTGGTGATCGCACCGTCGAACGTCGCCGGCATGTTCGCCACCACGTAGTCGGTCGAGTACGACCACGGGTCGGCCGCCCCGTAGAACGGGGTGTAGCCCTGGCCGGCCGCCGTCTGGGCGAAGCTCTGGCCGGAGATGAAGTCGGCACCGAGCAGCACAGCCGTGACGCCGTTCGAGCGCATCTGCTGGACGGCGACCGGGATCTGGGTCTGGGACGAGACCGGGTCCCCCGACAGCCAGTACACGAACGGGTCGTACCCGAGGGCCTGGAGCGTGTGGACGATCCCCTCCTCCTGCTCGCGTCGCAAGCCGATCCACTCGGTGCCGAGGACGCCGACCTTCCTGCCCTTCAGGGCGCCGAGGTCGTGGAGGATCTGGACCATGTTGCGGAAGTTCCTCGTCTGGTTGTCGAAGGTGGACGAGTAGAGGCCGTTGGCCTGGCTGTAGATCTCCTCCGGGTGCCCGGACCCCTGGAGGAACGGCACCCCCTTCTCCCGCGTCAGGCACAGCGCGCCGGGCGGGCCGTAGCCGGTGGTGTTGAACGCGGCGAACACCTTCGCGTCGTCCGCCAGCGCCAGGCACGAGGCACGGGTGCCCGAGTCCTGGTCCAGCACGTCGTAGGTGGCGTCGACCAGCTCGATCCTGCGGCCATGGATCCCGCCGCGCTCGTTGATCGCATCGGTGGCGGCGCGGAACTCGGCGACCTGCACGTCGCGCTGGTCGGTGGTGCTGCCGATCTCGCTTGAGGTCGGGACCAGCAGGCCGATCTTGATGGTGTCCGCGGTGACGCCGACGTCGGATGCGGTGTTTCCCGTCGGGGTCCCCGGCGTGCCCGGCGACGCCGGACCGGCGATCGCGGCCGGGCCGCTCCCGACCCCCGTGGCCGCGCCCGGCGACGAGCCCGACCCGCCGGGGCCGCCTGCTCCGGCGGCCGTCCCGTCCCCGGACGCCGACGGGTCGGACAGGCTGCCGTCGGCCGCGGAGCCGGCCGGCGAGCCCTCGCCCAGGGCATCCAGGTCGAGGGTCGAGGCTGCGTTCAGATCCTGCTCGGGCGGCCGCTCCCCCACCACGGCGGGCACGGCCAGCCCGGCGGCCAGCATGGCGGTCACGACCGCGACGAGCCGGAGGTAGGTCCGGGCGCGGCTGGTGTCGGGGATCTCGATGTCGGTCATGTCGGTCCTTGGGTCACGGGCCGGTCGTCGACCGCCAGGTCGAGCACGCGGTCGGAGGTGTCGGTCACGAGCAGGGACCGGGAGCGCAGCGCCAACCCGGTGGGGCCGGTCGACGACGGGTCGGCCCTGCGCACGTCGATGTCGATGCGATCGCCCTGGTCGAGCCCGATGTCGGCGATGGTCGCGGTGGACGGGATGGAGACGTAGACCCGGCCGCTCCCGCCGGCGACCACGTCGCCGGGCACCTCGCCGACGGCGAGCTCGGCGACCAGCACGGGCGCTCCCGCGGCGTCGCCGTCACGGAGGCGGAGCAGGAACAGCGCCGGCAGCCCGGGCGGGACGGACGACCCTCGTGCACCGACCGCCACGAGGACCTCGTCGTCCCCGGCGAACGACACGCCCACCGGTCCGTCACCGGCGAGCCGGTCGTCCAGGACGGCGAGGACGCTCAGGTCGGTGCCGGCGAGGGTCCACAGCACGCCCTGGGCGCGGTCGGCGACGACCAGCGTCCCGTCGGGCGCGGCGGCGATGCCGGCGAGCACCGGTGCGCTGTCGACGACGCCGCGCTCGCAGGGTGAGCGCAGCTCGAGCAGGCCGCAGGCCGGCAGGTCATCGACCGCCGCGACGGGTACGAGGGTGCCGGCGGCCGCGTCGAGCCGGAGCACGGTGGCGGTCGCGGCATCGGTGACCCACACGGCGCCGTCTCGATCGACGGCCACGCCGCTGAGGCCCTGCTGTCGAGCCTCCGGCTGGGCCGGCGCCACCCACGAGGCGAGCAGCGCCCCGGTCGTCGAGAAGGCCCACAGCACCGATGGGACCGGTCCCGTGTTGCCGCTGACCACGTAGACGGTGCCGTCGCGACCGGCGGCCACGCCGTCCGGCGCACCCGGGTCCGGGGCTTGGGCGAAGACCGTCGCGTCGCCGACCGGTCGGGTCGGCGCCGGTGGCACGACCGGCGCCGGCGCACCTCGGCCGGCACCCGGCGCGTCGGCGTCGAGCGAGGAGGGTCGGGGGTCCGCCCCCGCCGGCCGGACCGCCGGCGCCAGGGCGGGGAGCGCGGCGGCGACATCCGGCGGCTCGGCG